>JBCCAA010000084.1:0-9377 GCA_039815055.1 Pseudomonadota bacterium
CTGTGCTGCCTGGTGCGCCGTCGGCCTGTTTTGAGGCGGTTGAGGACGCGAATGCAGACATTGGTGTGGTCGCAGAACAGATTGAGCAGGACGGCGGCCAGGTTATGCGGATATATCTCGACTAAAAGGTCGTCTCGACGCGGGGCGCCAATGGGAGCTCTCCATGAAACGGTTTGCGTTCTTGGTCGTGTTGGCCAGCCTGATCGGATATATTCTGTTCTGGCCGGTGCCGATCAAGCCGGTGGCCTGGGAGGCGCCGCCCAATCCAGGCTTCACGGGTGTTTTTGCGCCAAATGAGCGGCTCACGGCGTTGGAGCTGATTGACCTGCCCGATGGCGAATATGGCCCGGAAGATGTCGCTTCTGGCCCGGATGGCCGGATCTACATGGCGCTGCATTCAGGAAAGATTGCAGCGCTCGACCTGGAGACGCGCACATTTGATACCTTTGCGGACACCGGTGGTCGCCCGCTGGGCATAGAGTTTGATCGCGCCGGCACGCTTTGGGTCGCCGATGCCTATAAGGGCCTGATCAAAGTAACGCCGGCAGGCGAGCCCATTGTCGTCGCCAGTGTGACAAGTGACGGCTCGGCCATCCTTTATGCCGATGATCTGGACATCGCTGCCGATGGGAAGGTCTATTTTTCCGACGCTTCCACCCGGTTTTCCGCTGCAGAGATTGGCGACACGCTGGAGGCCTCTGTTCTCGACCTGATGGAGCATTCCTCCAACGGGCGTATTCTTGTCTACGATCCGTCAGACGGCACGACCACCAGGCTTGTCGATGGGCTGACCTTCGCTAATGGTGTAGCGCTGTCAGCAGATGAGACATCGCTGATGATCGCGGAAACCGGAGGGTATTTTGTCCATCGCTATGATCTGCAGTCTGGAAACCTGGAGCCAGTGGTCGGGCCGCTTCCCGGTTTCCCAGACAATGTGAACGATAATTCGGACGGAACATTTTGGGCAGGCCTTGCCAGCCCGCGCAACGCCACTTTGGATGATGCCTCAGGTAATCCGTTCCTGCGTAAGGTTGTGATGCGCCTACCAAGCATCTTCCAACCCGCACCGGAGCGATACGGCGTCGTTTTCCGGTTCGATGTGCAAGGCAATGTGCTCGAGACGCTGCAGGACCCCGCTGGCACCTTTGCCAGCACCACAGGCGCGATTACGCTGCCCGATGGCCGCATTGTGGTCAGCAGCTTGACCGAGCCACGCATCGGCATTCTCACGCCGCAATAACGCCGCCCTCTTTTCGCCGGGTGCGGGCGCCATTAGACAACACCATGGCCTTCGACTTTGCGTCCCTTCCGCCCGTGCGTGGCAAGCTGATCGAGTCCGCACCGCTGGCACCTTACACATGGTTTCGCGTTGGTGGACCGGCAGATGCGCTGTTCCTACCCGCCGATGAAGACGATCTGGCAGATTTCCTGGCCGCGCTGCCTGCCGAAGTGCCTGTCACCGTGCTTGGCGTTGGGTCTAACCTGATTGTCCGTGATGGCGGCATCGACGGCGTCGTCATCCGCCTTATGGGCAAGTATTGGGGCAATATCGACAGCGAAGGCCGCCTGATTGCGGCGCGCGCCGGGGCGTTGGATCTCAGCGTGGCCAGGTTCGCTGCCGAGGCCGGGCTTGTGGGCCTGTCATTTTTGTCTGGTATTCCGGGATCGTTGGGTGGGGCGACCCGCACAAATGCCGGCTGTTATGGCCGAGAGTTGAAAGACGTTCTGGCAGGCGCCCGGGCGGTGACGCGGGCGGGCGACATCGTGCAGTTGTCGCCGGAGCATTTCAGCTTTGGCTATCGCCACTCCGATCTGCCAGCCGACCTCATCGTCACAACGCTTGTCCTGCGCGCCGATGGTGAAGGCGCGCCTGAAGATCTGCGTGCAGAGATCGCGGCCCATCAGGCGCGCCGCGCCGAAACCCAGCCGATCAAGGACAAGACCTCCGGCAGCACGTTTGCCAATCCCGACCCTCCGGGCACTGAGAATGGCCGTTCGGCCTGGCAACTCATCGATGCCGCCGGGTGTCGCGGGCTTCGTGTGGGCGGGGCGCAGGTCAGCGAGAAACACTGCAACTTCCTGATCAATACGGGCGAAGCGACGGCTGCTGATCTTGAAGCGCTTGGCGAACTTGTCCGCGCCCGCGTGCTTGAAACATCAGGTGTCGACTTGCGCTGGGAAGTCCGCCGGATTGGGCGCTTGCCCTAGTCAGATCCACCCCGGATCGCCAGGGCCTGGCCGGGGTGGTCGGTGAACACGCCGTCCACGCCCAGGGTGAAGGCGGTTGAAAGTTCGGCGTCGAAACTCTCATAGCCACCTGCCACATCGTCAGCGCGATAGGTGTAGGGGTGCACGACCAGTCCCGCCTCATGGGCCAGAGCGAGGTAGCGTTCCGGCCCGCCGTCAAAGCGCATCATAACCTGTTTCCAAGGGCCGATCCCGTCGGCATATGTCGAAATGGTATCCGGTGTCAGGCGTTCCGCTGTGGTCGCCGGAAGCAGTTGCACCAGCGGCCAATCGGTCTTTTCATTGAGGCTGCGCAAGGTGGCGGGGTCGAAGCACTGGATGAAGACAGGTGCGCCGAGGCCATCGAGTTCGGCGGTCATCAGCGCGTCGAGGAGCGCGGATTCCATATCAAGGCCGATGGAGGCGAAGTAGGCCGGTGATTTCAGTTCGGGATACACACCCAACCTCTGGCCCGATTGATTGGTGATCGCCACCAGGCCGAGAATTTCCGTGAAGGTTGGAATGGAAAATTGGTCGTTGAACCCCTGGTCGCGGCTTTGGCGGGGCTGGCGGGCGCGCAGCGACTTCAATTCGGTCAGTGTGAAGTCTTCGACATACCAGTCTTCGCGAGGGCTGCCGCCGATTTCCTTGATGGTGCGACGGTCGAGGAATTCCGACCGGTTGGCGACGTCGGTGGTCTCCGACAAATAGCGTTCGTGGCGCGCGACCAGCACACCGTCGCGTGTCATCACCAGGTCGGGTTCAATGAAATCCGCACCCATGTCGATCGCCGCGCTATAGGCTTCCAACGTATGCTCTGGATACAGGCCAGATGCGCCGCGATGGGCAATGATGAGGGTTTTGGGCAGCTCTGTGGCCCCAGCAGGGTCTGTCTGACTCTCACCGCTGGGTGAGCACGCAGACAGCGCCATGACAACACCAGTCATTGTCCAGAGATTTCGCCACATGCTGATAGACTCCATAACCTAGAGCCGCGCACAAAAGACGTTTTCTGCTGCGACGAAAAGTGAAGCTATTGCAATGGCAAATGGTCCGCGCCCTGGGCTCAGGCCCGGATGATCAGCGAGGTGTCAGCGAATTCGCCATGGGCCAAGGCCTCGGTGAGCACGGATTTCGCGAGGTCGAAATTCACAACGAGGCAGATCAGCTCCATGGAGTGGTCCGTGGTCCCCGCGCGGTCACAATGGCCAAGGCCGGTCCATCCCAGGATTTCCTGTATCCGGTCTGCCATGGCGTCGCGCAGATCCAGATCGACCACAGCGCCTTCATCCTCCGTCTCAGAAGCCACCACCAGCGAGGTGTAATCGGCAGCGCCCAGTTCGGAGAAACCAGCATCTCGCGCCGGTTGCAGCAACGCCTCAACCTGCTCCTCAAGGGATCTTACCAGCCATATGCGATGGGCTTCGACCTCGCCTTCCTGGCCGATTTCACCCCAATGACAGATCAGACGGCGGTTCTCCGGATCGGCCCACACTTCATGGTATTGGCGGACCGCGCCATCCTCGTCTCGCTTGTGTAGCTTGAACATCACAGCCCTTGTTTCGGCGAGGTTGCGGCAATTGGGATCAACTCAGCCGACATATGGTGCTGGTCGGCGCTGGGCGCCATCGCTATATCTGCCTGATGACTCCACGTGACAAGATCCGTAATTTTTCCATCATCGCCCATATCGACCATGGTAAGTCGACGCTGGCCGATCGGCTGATCCAGCAGACGGGCGGGCTGACCGATCGTGAGATGTCCGAGCAGGTGCTCGACAATATGGACATCGAGAAAGAGCGCGGCATCACGATCAAGGCCCAGACGGTGCGCCTTGAATACACCGCCAGCGATGGCGAGACCTATGTCCTGAACCTGATGGACACGCCCGGACATGTCGACTTTTCCTATGAGGTTTCGCGCTGTCTGGCCGCTTGCGAAGGCTCGCTTCTGGTTGTGGATGCGTCCCAGGGCGTAGAAGCCCAGACGCTGGCAAACGTCTATCAGGCCATCGACCAGGACCATGAGATTGTTCCGGTGCTCAACAAGATCGACCTGCCCGCCGCAGATGTGGTTGCCGTGGCCGAACAGATCGAAGATGTGATCGGGCTGGATGCGTCCGACGCGCTGCAGATTTCAGCCAAGACCGGGCTTGGAATCAAGGAAGTTCTTGAAGCCATCGTAGAGCGTCTGCCGTGTCCGCATGATGGCGAAGCTGACAAGCCGCTGAAGGCCTCCCTCGTGGATGCCTATTACGATCCGTATCTCGGCGTTGTGGTGATTGTGCGGGTGATCGATGGCGTTCTGAAGAAGAAGCAGAAGGTCAAGATGATGCGCACCGGCGCGACCTATGAACTCGACCGGGTCGGCGTCTTCAGCCCGAAACCCACCGATGTGGACGAGTTGGGCCCTGGCGAGGTTGGTTTCATCACCGCGTCGATCAAGGAAGTGGCCGACACCGCCATTGGTGACACGATCACCGATGAAAAGCGCCCCACCCACGAAGCCTTGCCCGGCTATAAGGATGTGGTGCCGGTGGTGTTCTGCGGCCTGTTCCCTATGGATGCTGGCGATTTTGATGATCTGCGCGCCGCCATGGGCAAGCTTCGGCTCAATGATGCGAGCTTCACCTGGGAAATGGAAACCTCAGCCGCGCTGGGTATGGGGTTCCGCTGCGGTTTCCTTGGCCTGTTACACCTGGAAATCATCCAGGAACGGCTCAGCCGCGAATTTGACCTGGACCTCATCGCAACGGCGCCGAGCGTGGTCTACGAGATGACCATGACCGATGGCACGGAGATGACGCTTCATAATCCGGCTGACATGCCGGATGTGGTGAAAATCTCCGAAATTCGCGAGCCCTGGATTACCGCCACGATCTACACACCGGACGAATATCTCGGCGGCATTCTGAAGCTTTGTCAGGACCGCCGCGGCATCCAGACGGAGCTGAACTATGTCGGTGGGCGCGCCATGGTGAAATATGAACTGCCGCTCAACGAAGTGGTGTTTGATTTCTATGACCGTCTGAAATCCATCTCACGCGGCTATGCCAGTTTCGATTATGAGATTGTCGGCCACCGGGCTGAAAACCTGGTGAAGATGAACATTCTGGTGAATGACGAACCGGTGGACGCGTTGGCTATGCTGGTCCACCGTGATCGGGCCGAAAGTCGTGGCCGTCAGATGTGTGAGCGTCTGAAAGACCTGATCCCGCGCCAGATGTTCAAGATCCCTGTTCAAGCGGCAATTGGTGGCAAGGTTATCGCGCGCGAAACTATCTCAGCTCTGCGCAAGGATGTGACGGCCAAATGCTATGGCGGCGACGCGACGCGTAAACGCAAGCTACTCGACAAGCAGGCCGCCGGTAAGAAACGCATGCGCCAGTTCGGCAAGGTCGAGATCCCGCAGGAAGCGTTCGTAGCGGCTTTGCGGATGGATGGGGATTAGCGGCTGAGCTAGATGAGTTCAGGCATGTGCATCTGTTTGAATGACCGGCACACTATCGCCGATAACGGACGTCCATCTCCCCATTTGAAGCGGCCGCTTTCGGCGTCAAAGGGGGCGCCGCGAAACGACACTGTGGGTACGTCATACCTCTGCAACAAAGGGTGCTGCTTGGCCGCATGGCAAAAAACAGGCAATCTGCTCGAAGAGTGTGCACGTTAGCGTTGGCACCGACTTTTTTGCGGCAACGCACAATACATCACGCGCCGCCAGAGTATGAAAGGGTGGTGACGACGACGTCACAGGTCATTTCGACTTCCGCCGAAGGTTTTCGATAGCGTAAGCGCAACGGTCACGTCCGGCCTTGCCAGTTTTTATCGATTGCTCCGCCGCCAGCACGGCGCGGGCCCTAACGCGAAAGAGAACGACATGGCTTTGATGGTCTCCACTCACTTTAACCCTCTCAGTAAAAGATTGCTCGGCAGCTTGGTTGGCGCTTGCGCCCTCGCTTTGACCGCCTGCGGTGGCGGCGGAAGTACGCCAGCCCCGGAAACAGAATCAGCTGCCGCCGACCCAGCTCCCATCGTCATACCGATGGAGAGTCTGGAAAAAACAGACCTCACATTTGGTTTTATCAAACTGACCGACATGGCGCCGCTCGCAATCGCCTATGAACTTGGGTATTTTGAGGAAGAAGGCCTTTTCGTGACCTTGGAGCCTCAGGCTAACTGGAAAGTGCTCCTTGACCGGGTCATCGACGCTGAACTGGACGGCGCGCACATGCTTGCCGGACAGCCGCTGGCTGCCACAATCGGCTATGGCACTGAGGCCCATATTGTGACGCCCTTCTCCATGGACCTCAACGGCAACGGCATCACCGTTTCCAACGAAGTTTGGGAAGCTATGAAACCCGGCATCCCGAAAATGGACGATGGCCGCCCGGTCCACCCCATCGGCGCTGAATATCTGAAGCCGGTGGTCGAGCAGTACACAAATGAAGGCAAGCCCTTCAATATGGGGATGGTGTTTCCTGTCTCGACGCACAATTATGAGCTGCGCTACTGGCTCGCGGCCGGTGACATTCATCCAGGTTTCTACAGCCCCGATGATGTGTCCGGTCAAATCCAGGCTGAAGCGCTGCTGTCGGTGACGCCGCCGCCGCAAATGCCGGCCACCCTCGAAGCTGGCACCATTTATGGCTATTGCGTGGGTGAGCCTTGGAACCAGCAGGCCGTGTTCAAAGGGATCGGTGTACCGGTCATCACCGACTATGAGATCTGGAAGGACAATCCAGAGAAAGTGTTCGGCATCACCGCTGAATTCGCTGAAGAAAACCCAAATACGACCAAGGCGCTGACCCGTGCATTGATCCGTGCGGCGATCTGGCTGGACGAGAATGACAATGCGAACCGACCGGCCGCTGTAGATATCCTCTCTCGCTCTGAATATGTCGGCGCCGACTATGAAGTGATCGCCAATTCCATGACGGGCACCTTTGAGTATGAGCGCGGCGACAAGCGCGATGTGCCGGACTTCAACGTCTTCTTCCGCTACAACGCGACGTATCCGTTCTACTCAGATGCGGTGTGGTATCTCACACAAATGCGCCGTTGGGGCCAGATCCCCGAAAGCCAGCCCGATGAGTGGTACGATGAGATGGCGCGCAAAGTGTACCGTCCGGACATCTATCTGGAAGCGGCTCAATCCCTGGTAGATGATGGTCTTGCAGATGCTGCAGACTTCCCCTGGGACAGTGATGGCTACAAAGCGCCGACGCCCCCAGAAGACTTCATCGATGGCATTGGCTTCGATGGACGCCAGCCAAATGCGTATCTCGAAAGTCTGACGATTGGGCTCAAGACCGGCCAAACCGTTGCTGGCGGTGACGTGGTTAACTGAGCTGCAAGCAGGGCGCGCGTGTGCCGATTAGCCTCTCGCCGGCGCGCCCTTTTTTTCAACGCACGATATTCTGAAGAGGACGCTGACATGGCTAGCCTTGCCAACGCCGAACTCGAACCGGTCACCCCAACTGAACCCAAAACCGATACCATCGACGCCGAAGAGGCGCGCGCGAAGCGCCAGGAGAAAGTCTTTTCTTCGATCAACAGGGCTTCGAAATTTCTAGATGTTTTTGCGCTGTCCTGGATGACGCCGATTCTCATGATGGCTGCGGGTGACAGCCCGAAACGGAACCTGAAACTTGTCTGGGAACGATTGGTTATTCCGATCCTCGCCGTTCTGACCTTCATCTTCGCCTGGGCGCAATTGGCACCGCAAGTGAAAACCTCTCTTGGTGCGATCCCCGGACCCGTTGAGGTTTGGGAACAGTCCGGCGTCCTCCACCAGGATCACTTGCAGGAGATGGAAAAGGCAGATGCCTTCTATGCGCGTCAAGATGCCCGGAACGCAGCATTGGTCGAATCAGGGCGCGGCGATGAAGTCGTCGACCGGGCCTATACAGGCAAGCGGACTTTCTATCAGCAGATATGGACCAGCCTGCAAACCGTGTTCTTTGGCTTTTTTCTGGCCGTGATCATCGGCGCGCCGCTTGGCATTCTGATGGGCATGTCGTCTGCGATGAATGCGGCGTTCAATCCGCTCATTCAGATCTTCAAACCGGTTTCGCCGCTCGCCTGGCTGCCCATTGTGACCATGGTTGTGTCCGCCACAGTCGCCACAGACTCCGGCATCTCAAAATCCTTCCTGACCTCGGCGATCACGGTGACGCTTTGCTCGCTTTGGCCGACGCTGATCAACACTGCTCTGGGTGTTGCCTCGGTCGACAAGGACCTTGTGAATGTCGGCAAGGTGCTAAAGCTGAAGGCCCATACCAAGGTCACCAAACTCGTACTGCCGAGTGCTCTACCACTGATCTTCACCGGCATGCGCCTGTCGCTGGGTGTGGGTTGGATGGTGCTGATCGCTGCAGAAATGCTCGCCCAGAACCCTGGTCTTGGAAAATTCGTCTGGGATGAGTTCCAGAACGGGTCCTCTCAGTCGCTCGCCAAGATCATTGTGGCTGTGCTGACCATTGGTGTGATCGGCTTCCTGCTCGACCGCGTGATGGTGGCGCTGCAGACCATGTTCACCCATTCGGCCACGCGGTGATGGGAGGCGGATATGGCAATTCTCGAGCTTAAAAACGTCACCAAGGGCTTTGGGGAAGGCCTCGACCGGATGGATGTTCTGAAGGACATCAGCCTCTCGGTCGAGGAAGGAGAATTCGTCGCGATCGTCGGCTTCTCCGGCTCCGGTAAGAGCACGCTGATCAACCTGATGGCCGGCCTTGAATTTCCTGACCAGGGCGAGGTGCTTTTTCAGGGCGAGGCGGTGAAAGGCCCCGAACCGGAGCGCGCTGTGTGTTTCCAGAGCTATTCCTTGATGCCCTGGATGACTGTGCGGGAAAACGTGCAGCTGGCTGTGGATGCGGTGTTTGCCTCTGATAGCAAAACGGATCGGAAAGCACGCACATCCAAGTACATCGACATGGTGAGCCTCAGCCATGCGGTGGACCGGCGCCCCGCGGAATTGTCAGGTGGAATGCGCCAGCGCGTGGCTGTGGCTCGCTCGCTGGCCATGGACCCCCAAGTCCTTCTGCTGGACGAACCCCTTTCGGCCCTAGACGCGCTTACACGTGCCAATCTCCAGGACGAAATCACGGACATCTGGTCTGTGGACAAAAAGACGGTGGTTCTCATTACCAA
>JBCCAA010000153.1:0-2696 GCA_039815055.1 Pseudomonadota bacterium
CAGTTGATTGAGACATACCAACCGCGATCCCAATCAAGGGCGGCTTTGCCCCCCATGACGGCTGCAATGGCTATCGCAGCGATCACAAAGCGTCGCCAGCCCCGATTGAGACGGGACCTGGTAAGCGGGAGCGCCGTCATTTTGGTCTCCCGTCGGAGACTTGTGGCGGGTAGAGCTGGGCCGACATCGCCTCGGTTTCAGCGATCAAATCGTCGTAAATCGCGTCAATACTTGAAGTGTCTCCCATGGCGGGGAGATTGACACCTCGCGCGTTCGCCAATTGCTCGGTGATCTGACGGGTTCGTGCGCGCACTTCGGGAGTGAAATCTGGCACATTCGAGCCGACCACGGCTTCCGAGGCCAGCACGACAACACCTTCTTCGGAAGCAAATTCTGAGATTGCCACGTCGAGCGCGCGGGAAAACTCGGCGGTGCGCAATTCCGCTTCGGCCGCGCTGATATTCCGCCCAATGGTGGACGCCATATGGTCTTCGACCAGCGTCTTCATGGAAACGGAAATGAAGAGTGGCGGCTCCGGCCGCTTAATAGTTGAAAACAAAGCCGTGAGGCTCACCGCAATGGCAATACCGACTCCGGCGGTTAGGTACCGCTTCGACTTCGCGTCTATCTGGCGATGCACGATGGCGGGAACGGGGCTATCGCTCATGGCGCGCTCCTTTTTAACATGGGTGTTCTGTCGATGAAGCGCGTAAGTAGGATGAGCGCCGTCAGCCCGAATGTGAGGCCCGTCAGCATCCAAACATATCGAGATGCCATCGCGCCTTCGGCGCTGGTCATGCGACCGAAGAAATTCTCCGCAAAATGCGCTGCCGACATGGCATCAAACCCGTTCAGGAGCAGAACCAGGCCGGTGATGAGGCCGAGCGCCAGAACAAAAGCGTGGACCGTTTCACCAAGCACTTTGCCGATGAGTTGAAGCCACTTACTCCGCTGCATGGGCGACCCCCATGTTTGGAGACTGGCCAAATGCGACTGCTTCCACCGCGTCTTCTGCCGAAACACCTTGGCGTTCCAGGGCTTCAATCTCTGCAAATGTTTTTGCGTCGGATGAAAACAGGGTGACGGAGTATTTATCGAGCACTAGCCGTCCGACATGCTTGCCATTCGGCCCTATGATTAGCATTTCGGAATACTCGCCCGCCGACACCGACAGCGAACGGATGATATCGGCCGTGTGCTCATCAACAGCCAAGCGCTCAGACTTCACAACCTGCGCGACGGCTTCGGCTTTCAGCCTCAAGACAATCGCCCAGTCGGAATTTTCAAACGCCGCTTGAGCGCCCTCGGTGCGGTAATAATCATCAATACCTTGCGTGCCGGTGATGATCGCGCCGCCATATTTGCGGCAGCGCCGGGCAAATCCCGCAATGAAGTCACCGGCTGCGCCTTTACCGAGAAGCGACCAGGCTTCATCGATAACGAGCGCCATCTTCTCAGACCGGTCCCGCATCATGCGCTGATTGATCAAGAACATGAGCGCCAGCATGACCACCGAGCGGAGTTCTGGCTTGGATTCTAGATCCTTCATCTCAAAGACGATGAGCGGATTGTCGATGGTCAGTGTTGCTTCGCCATTGAAGAACGCGCCGAAAAGTCCTGCTGACGTGTATGGTTTCAAAGCGTTGGCGAGCTTGGTGCCTTCTCGGGAAGGCTTATCTTCGTCTCCTTCGAGGGCTGCGGCCACATCATCGATTCCGCCTTCGCCGCCTCTGGTTTTCCAGACTTCAGAAACCGCGCCATCTATCAGGCCGCGTTCTTCTGCCGAGGCCAGCTCTTCGCCTTTGGCCATCTGCTCGATCATGGCCCGGACGAGTGTCAGGCTTTCCGCTGCATAATCGCTGTCGGCTTTAGCCTTGCGTTCATCGAGCAGCGAAAATGGATTAAGACAGATATTGTCTTGCAGCGTGAATTTGACATGCTTACCGCCAAGGGCTTCGCACATGTGCTTGAAGCTTTCACCGTCATCGATGACTGTGACGGCAGCGCCGCCGCCCCTCAAGCCCGTGACCAATTCTTGCATTAGGACCGATTTCCCGGACCCGGACGATCCAATGATCGACACATTATGATTGCCCGATCCTTGGTTACCGAAGGGAGACCAGTAGAATGGTCCGCCTCGGCGACCGACGAGCATCAGGTCTGGTCGATCCATGCCGAGATATTCGCCCTGTAACGGCGCAACTTGGACGCAGGTATCGGTGACAAGAAACCGAAGCCTACGGAGTTTCTGCAGATCGCTGCCCAGCCCGTCGGCCAGAGTCAGAGGCAGACACGCCCCTAAAGTCTGTGTGGTAACAAAACGGTCTTTGGTGAGTTCCCACTGCATGCCGCGATAGATCGATCGCACGGCCCGCTCGGCGGCGTCCGCTTCGCCGTCTCGAGCAAAGGTCATCAAGAAATAACCGCCGCGCACCAAGCGAGAGCCATCACGGCAGCGGTCGCGTACCCATTTCCAGTCTTCAGCTTTCTCTTTAAGCTCAGGGAGGAAGCGGACCATATTGGTGCCAGCTTGCTGTTCGGCCCGGCCGAACTTTGCGCCCACGAGATCGCCGGTGCTGTCCTTTGAGCCGAAGCAGATCGCCAGGCAGGACAAGACAGGGCATGGCAGGCGCAATTGATCATTGAGCAAATGCCCGATGGCCGCCGTCATCTGTCCTTGGTGGAACCGCTCGGGA
>JBCCAA010000126.1:0-3981 GCA_039815055.1 Pseudomonadota bacterium
ATGGCAAAGGAAAAGTTTGAACGTAATAAGCCGCATGTGAACATTGGCACGATTGGTCACGTTGACCACGGGAAGACGACGCTGACGGCTGCGATTACGAAGTATTTTGGCGACTTTCAGGCGTATGACCAGATTGACGGCGCGCCGGAAGAGAAAGCGCGCGGCATCACCATTTCCACGGCACACGTGGAATATGAAACTGACGCGCGCCACTATGCCCACGTCGACTGCCCCGGCCACGCCGACTATGTGAAGAACATGATCACTGGTGCGGCGCAGATGGACGGCGCGATCCTGGTTGTGAACGCGGCTGACGGCCCTATGCCACAGACTCGTGAACATATCCTTCTGGGCCGCCAGGTTGGCATCCCGAAAATGGTCGTGTTCATGAACAAAGTGGACCAGGTTGACGACGACGAGCTGCTTGAGCTGGTCGAAATGGAAATCCGCGAGCTGCTGTCCTCTTACGAATACCCGGGCGACGATATTCCAATCGTTGCAGGGTCCGCGCTGGCGGCGATGGAAGGCAACAATCCTGAGATCGGTGAAGAGAAAATTAAGGAACTTATGGCAGCTGTTGATGACTATATCGACACGCCAGAGCGTGCTGTGGACCAGCCGTTCCTGATGCCGATCGAAGACGTGTTCTCGATCTCTGGCCGGGGTACTGTTGTGACCGGTCGTGTGGAACGCGGTGTGATCAACGTAGGCGACGAGATTGAGATCGTTGGCATCCGCGACACATCGAAAACCACCTGCACGGGTGTTGAAATGTTCCGCAAGCTGCTGGATCGCGGCGAAGCGGGCGACAACATCGGCGCGCTGCTGCGTGGTGTGGACCGCGAAGGTGTTGAGCGTGGCCAGGTTCTGTGTAAGCCGGGTTCGGTGAAGCCGCACACGAAGTTTGAGGCGGAAGCCTATATCCTGACCAAGGAAGAGGGTGGCCGTCACACGCCGTTCTTTGGCAACTATCGCCCACAGTTCTACTTCCGGACCACCGACGTGACCGGCACCGTGCAGCTGAAAGAGGGCACGGAGATGGTTATGCCGGGCGACAACGTGTCCTTCGGTGTTGAGCTGATCGCACCCATCGCGATGGAAGACGGCCTGCGCTTTGCGATCCGCGAAGGCGGCCGCACCGTCGGCGCCGGCGTTGTGTCCAAGATTGTTGAGTAACTCCGCCCTGCGGAGTAACCAGTGGCTGCCAGCGGCAGTCGTTCTGAAAGAACGATGAAAGCGCAGCGGCCACACCCACGAATTCTGGGTGCTGACTGAACGGTCAGGCCCAACCAAAACAAAGGCACGATGAAGGGTGGCGGTGGTCGCTTCTCTTCCTCTCGAGCTTAAGACCCGAAAAGGGAATGTTATAATGGCATCACAAAGCCAAAACATCCGCATCCGCCTGAAGGCGTTTGACTATCGTGTGCTGGACGCGTCCACACAGGAAATCGTCAACACCGCCAAGCGGACCGGTGCGTCCGTGCGTGGACCGATCCCGCTGCCGAACAAGATCGAAAAGTTCACTGTTCTGCGCGGCCCCCACGTTGACAAGAAATCCCGTGATCAGTTCGAGATCCGCACGCACAAGCGTCTGCTGGATATCGTGGACCCGACACCCCAGACCGTGGACGCGCTCATGAAGCTCGACCTGGCGGCGGGTGTGGACGTTCAGATTTCGGTCTAAGGAGGGCACCTGGATATGTTGCGCTCTGGCGTTATTGCGAAAAAAGTCGGTATGACCCGGCTTTTCATGGAAGACGGAAAGCAGATCCCCGTGACTGTTTTGCAGCTGGATCAGCTGCAGGTTGTCGCGCAGCGGACCGTTGAAAAAGATGGCTACACCGCCGTTCAGCTGGGTGCAGGTTCGGCGAAAGCCAAGCGGACCTCCAAACAGATGCGCGGTCACTTTGCTGCGGCAAAAGTGGAGCCAAAGCGGAAGCTGGCCGAGTTTCGCGTCGACCCCGACAACATGATCGGTGTGGGCGAAGAAATCAGCGCTGATCACTATCTGGCGGGTCAATTCGTGGACGTGGCCGGGACCTCCATCGGTAAAGGTTTTGCCGGTGCGATGAAGCGGCATAACTTTGGCGGTTTGCGCGCCACGCACGGTGTGTCAATCTCGCACCGCTCGCATGGTTCGACGGGTCAATGTCAGGACCCCGGCAAGGTGTTCAAAGGCAAAAAAATGGCTGGTCACATGGGTGCTGCCCGCGTGACAACGCAAAACCTGCAAGTCGTGCGCACCGACAGCGACCGTGGCCTGATCATGGTCAAAGGTGCTGTTCCCGGGTCCAAAGGTGGCTGGGTCACGATCAAGGATGCGGTCAAAAAGCCGACGCCTACCGATCTGCCTTTGCCGGCTGCATTGAAGTCTGCGGCAGCGCCTGCTGCTGAGGCACCGGCGGAAGAAGCGCCCGCGGAAGGTGGTGAAGCATGAAACTTGATGTGATCAAACTTGACGGCAAGAAGGCCGGTTCTGTGGATCTGGACGAGGCGCTGTTTGGCCTCGACCCACGTGCCGACATTCTGCACCGCGTCGTCCGCTGGCAGCGCAACAAGGCGCAAGCCGGTACACACAAGGTCAAGACACGGCGGGAAACATCATACTCGACCAAGAAGATCTATCGCCAAAAAGGCACCGGCGGCGCACGCCACGGTGACCGCAACGCGCCGATCTTCCGTGGTGGCGGGATCTATAAGGGTCCGACACCGCGTTCGCATGCGCATGATCTGCCCAAAAAGTTCCGCAAGCTGGGTCTGATGCACGCCCTGTCCGCCAAAGCGAAAGCTGGCGAACTGGTTGTGATCGACACCGCAGAATCCGACGGCAAAACCGCCGCACTGGCCAAGCAGGTCAAAGATTTGGGTTGGAAGCGTGCGCTGGTGATCGACGGGGCCGAAGTGAACGAAGGGTTTGCCAAAGCCGCGTCCAACATCACCGGTCTGGATATCCTGCCGTCGATGGGCGCAAACGTCTATGACATCCTGAAACGTGACACGCTCGTGATCACCAAAGCAGGTGTCGAAGCACTGGAGGCTCGGTTGAAATGAGCGCGAAGGCAGAACATTACGACGTGATCCGCAAGCCGATCATCACCGAGAAGGCCACAATGGCGTCCGAAAATGGCGCCGTGGTGTTTGAAGTGCATATCGACGCGGCCAAACCGCAGATCAAGGAAGCGGTTGAGGCGCTGTTTGGCGTGAAGGTCAAAGCGGTCAACACCACAATCACCAAAGGCAAGGTCAAGCGGTTCCGGGGGCAACTCGGCAAGCGCAAAGACGTCAAGAAAGCCTATGTGACGTTGGAAGAGGGCAACACGATCGACGTGTCCACCGGACTCTGATCGTTGCCCATTGCGAATTGAAAGCCCCGGTCTGGAGACAGGCCGGGGTTTTTCTTTTGCGCAGGCGTGCTTACATGACTTATGTGCAGGTTAATGATTGAGGTGGGTACATGAGAAACGCAGCATTGATGCTTGGGATCATCGGCGGATTGATCGCCATGGTCATCGGCTTTTTCGGATACGGCTATACCGAGGTTGTGCGCGCCTATGACGAAGTGGGCGAGATTTTCGGCACGTTTGACAACGAACAACTGGTGCGCGCGGCGTCTTTCCTCGCGCCTTTGTTGGCGATTGCGGGGGGCGCGATGGCCAAGATCCGGGCGCTGTGGGGCGGCGTGCTGCTGCTGGTATCCGCCGCGCTGATGTATTTCGGGTTTAGCTTCAACGTCTTTACGATGTTCCCGATTGGGTTCTGTCTGGTGGGTGGTCTGCTCGCCCTAGCCGCCGGGAAACCGGACGAGGCGAAGGCGCATTTTTGAGCGCGTGGCGGGGTGAACCCCGCCCTACGGTTTCAGGATGCATTGCCTATTGCTAGGCTTGGCCCTAGCCTTGATCACATGAAACATGGTCCCAAAAAGACCACCGATGACGCGCTTATTCAGGCATTTCTGAACAAGGGCGGCAAGGTGAGTGTCGG
>JBCCAA010000067.1:0-14706 GCA_039815055.1 Pseudomonadota bacterium
TCATCGCTGCTGCCCGCATCGACCAGTATGACCTCGCGCGGCGCTGGAGACATGGCCGCAATGGAGGCGAGCGTGGCGGGCAGGGCGCCTGCCTCATTCAGCGCCGGAATGATGATGGAGAGGTCGGACGGGTCGGGCATGCCAAACAACCTAGGTCGTCGTGGCTAGGCGTCCCGCTCCAACTCGCCGAAGAAGCCGATCACTTTCACGATCTTGCCGCCGTCATTCACCTCGGTGACGTCGAAGCCGGGCAGCACCAGTTTGCCGTGCAGGTGGACGCTCCAGTGGTAGCGGCAGAAATTGTTCTGGATGTCGACCGCGCTGGCGCGGGAATAGACCGCGCCAGGGATCTTGGCCTGGGTATCTGCCACCATGGCGAGGAAGGCCTCGCGCCCGATGATGTTGTGGTTGGGGTCCACGAAATGGACATTGTGCTCTAGCGCCGCCTCGGTGAGGGCGCGCTTCTCGGCCGCGTCGGTGGTGTTCCAGACGGCCATCATTTGTTCGAGGGAGGCGGGGTGTGTGGTCACTGTAGCTAGCTATAAATCAGCAGGAAGAAGACCATAGCCTACCCGATCTCATAAATAGAATACACCGGCCCCGCAGGTGTCTGCCGCCCCGTTCCGGCGGCGACGATTTCGTTCAGCCAGCTGAGCTGTCGCGCGCCGCATTCGAACCGGGCGGTGATGGCCAACACATAGTCTGACGGGTCCAGAACCTCGCCGGCGGCGAAGCGCTGCATCACCTCGGGCACGGCGCGGAAGGCGCCCTGATAGGTCAGGTAGATGTTGATGGCGTCTTCGGTTTGCAGGGTGACCCGAACATCGATCGCGACGTTGCCGGTGGCGCGCGTGATGGCCCAGTCTTCCCCGCCCAGCACAGTGCCCGACAGCCGTTCGCCCTCAAACGTGCCGCCGGTGACGGGCGCAATGGTGCGATGCCCGGTCGGCGTACGCCCAATCGCGACCATGTTCTGAAAGTCCACATTCAGCGCCACCGTCATCAAGTGGCGATGGGGCAGGGCGTCCGTCTCGACCATCTGGGCGTCCTAAACATCCACCTCGGCTTCCAGGGCATTGTCCTGGATGAATTCGCGGCGCGGCTCCACCACATCGCCCATCAGCTTCGAGAACATGTCGTCGGCTTCGTCTGCATGGTCGACGCGCACTTGCAAGAGTGTGCGGGCATTGGCGTCCAGTGTAGTTTCCCAGAGCTGGTCGGCGTTCATTTCGCCCAGCCCTTTATAGCGCTGGATCTTCAACCCCTTGCGGCCTGAGCCGAGCACCGCCGTGAGCAGCCCCACAGGCCCGTGCACAGCGATCTCGCCAGACTTTTCATGGCGCAACAGGGCCGGGCCCTCATACATGTCGGCCAGCGTTTTGGCGCGCTCGGCCAGGCGTTGGCCATCGGCGCTGGCGATGAGACCGGCCTCCAGCACGGCGCGCTCTTCCACGCTGCGCACATCGCGCTTGAGGATGAGGTTGCCGTCTTCAAAGGTGCCTTCCCAGGTGTCCTCGCCCTCTTCTGCCAGGCGATTGAGCCGGGCCGCCGTGGCGTTGGCTTCAGTCTCGCCTGCACTGGGCGCAAAGGCGCCAGCCAGGGCAGCATGTTCGAGCAGCTGTTCCGGTGCGCGGAGGGCCAGGCGCCACAGCGTCTGTTTGAACGCCGCGGCATCGCGTACCCGGGCGCGAAGATCCTCGCCAGCAATCTGCTGGCTGTCGTGGAGGATCAGCGTCTCACCATCGGTGCCCATCTCGATGAGATAGGCCTCCATTTCGGGCTCATCCTTGATGTAGCGTTCGGACTTGCCTCGGCTGACCTTATAGAGCGGCGGCTGGGCGATGTAGAGATAGCCCTTCTCGATCACTTCCGGCATCTGGCGATAGAAGAAGGTGAGTAGGAGCGTGCGGATGTGGGCGCCGTCGACGTCGGCATCCGTCATGATGACGATCTTGTGGTAGCGCATCTTTTCAATATTGAAATCATCGCGCCCGATGCCGGCGCCCAGCGCGGTGATCAGCGTGCCGACCTGGTCAGACGACAGCATCTTGTCAAAGCGCGCGCGCTCCACGTTCAGGATCTTGCCGCGCAAGGGCAGGATTGCCTGGTTCTTCCGGTCGCGGCCCTGTTTGGCTGATCCACCAGCACTGTCACCCTCGACGATGAAGATTTCGGATTTCGCAGGGTCTTTCTCCTGACAATCGGCCAGCTTGCCGGGCAGGGAGGTGATATCGAGCGCGGATTTGCGGCGGGTGAGATCACGCGCCTTGCGAGCCGCCTCGCGCACCAGGGCGGCCTCGACCACTTTTTCCATGATCTGGGCGGCGGGCTTCGGGTTTTCTTCAAACCATTCCGACAGTTTCTCGCCGATCAGGCTTTCCACCACGGGGCGGACTTCAGAAGAGACCAGCTTGTCTTTGGTTTGGGACGAGAATTTCGGGTCCGGCACTTTCACGCTGAGCACGCAGGTCAGCCCTTCGCGGGCATCATCGCCGGTGAGGGAGACTTTCTCCTTCTTCGCGATGCCGCTTTCATTGGCGTATTTGTTGATGATGCGCGTCAGCGCGCCGCGAAAGCCGGCCAGGTGCGTACCGCCATCGCGCTGTGGGATGTTGTTGGTGAAGCACAGCACGTTCTCGTGGTAGCTGTCATTCCACTCCAGCGCGGCCTCAACGGTGATGCCTTCCTTCTCGCCGATGACATAGATCACGTCCGGGATCAGGGCATTCTTCTGGCGATCGAGATGTTCCACGAAGGCCGCCGTGCCGCCCTCATATTGCAAGATCACTTCAACCGGTTCAGGCCCGCGCTTATCGGTGAAGACAATGCGCACGCCCGAATTCAGGAAGGCCAGTTCGCGCAGCCTATGCTCCAGCGTTTTGGCGCTGTACTCCGTCATCGTGAACGTCTCATCAGACGCCAGGAAGCGCACGGCCGTGCCGGTATAGGGCGTGCCATCGTCCAGCACCGGGCTGTCGCCGACCTCTTCCAGGGGCTTTTCCGTAAAGCCGCCATTCACGAAGCGAACTTTGTATTCCTTGCCGTCGCGGTGGATCGTCAGGTCCAGCCAGTGCGACAGGGCGTTGACCACTGAGACGCCCACGCCGTGCAGGCCGCCAGAGACCTTGTAGGAGTTCTGGTCGAATTTCCCGCCAGCATGCAGCTCGGTCATGATCACTTCGGCGGCTGAGCGGTTCTCGGTTGGGTGCATGCCCACGGGGATGCCGCGGCCATTATCGGTGATTTCCGCGCTGCCATCGGGCAACAGCGTCACCGTCACCTCATCGGCATGGCCGGCAAGGGCCTCATCGATGGCATTGTCGACGACTTCATAGATCATGTGGTGCAGGCCAGAGCCGTCATCGGTGTCACCGATATACATGCCCGGGCGCTTGCGCACGGCTTCCAAGCCCTTGAGAACCTTGATGGAATCGGCGCCGTAGTCGCCGCCTGTCTCAGGCAGCTCTTCAACCGTATCGGCCATGCGGTCTCGCTTTTTCTCTGCGATTCGAAATTCCTAATATTTATAGCGGGTTCGCAGGGGAAAGGGAAACGTTGCGACACCGAAAACAACAGTCCGTAGGGGGAAGTTTTCCAGCGTGGTATTGCGGGCACAGGGGAGGGGGAGGTTTAGACGGGTTGGGGCGCAAAAGCGGTCGTTAGGATTTCCATTCCCATACGAGTCACTCTGGCCAACTTCGAGCCTGTACAGCGGACTTTGAGACGAAGTGAGCCCGATTGTATAGGGACGTGACTAGCGAGGTAGTGACCATCGTAAATCTAGCTCTGGGCTCGTCCACGCGCGATTTGTGGCCATTCTCCAGTGAATCCAAATGCTGCATTCCAACTTTAAGCTTCATTGCCCAATCACGGTTTTTCTCGTCGTCAAATGTGCACAGAACGCTGTGTGCGAACGCGTTTCTGATACGCCGAACCAATTCGATGTCCGAAAATTCTTCAGGTGTTATGAGACATAAGGAACGCGCTAGCGCTGTCTTTGCACTTAAGCTGGAAAGCGCTCCTGTCGAAGCTTCAAAAAGCTTATTTGCGGCATTCGACTTGTACAAGTACGCGCGAAGAATCTCCTCAAGCATTTCGTCGATAAGAGAAGCAGATACCAGCACTCGCCCGCGATCACTCTCAGTGCTCGCAGTATCGAGGAAGCTTCTGAGCCGGGTGTAATACTCGTTTTCAAGGAAGTCTTTAGCGGAAGTCATGGTGGCTTTCATTGGGCGGCAATTGCTGCCAAGCGAGCGTCGACTATTCGGAGTAGGTGGCTAGCCATCATTATGATCTCGATGGCCTCAAGTGGATCATCAATGTCGATATCCCGATGGGATAAGGGGTTCTTGTAGCTGCCTATGAAACCGGCAAACAACTGCATTCGCGCTTCTCGCTCGGCAGGTATTGCGTTTGTATCGGTCAGCGGTCCGTTATCGGGGTGGAATGCGAGCCGCATCAACGACACACCATATTGGTTGTCTCCGGCTTGTGATGCCGCTCTGACTTGGATTTCGACGCACCTAGCTGCAAACAACACGGCGCTGTCATAGTTTCCCCGTACGAAGTCGCCCCAAACTCTATCTCTGATCTCTGCATGAACGAGGTCACGCGGCATAGATCGTGCGGCTGCAAAGTCTGCGAACTCTTGTATGCCCATGCGGAGTGCTCGTCGGCTAAGTGAGCGATATCCGTTCCCCCCGTTTGCGAAATCCGACCAGATGAGAAGCCCCTGAGCTTCCAGCCAACCCCAAGCTTCGAAAATCGCTTGCTCGACCTCTTGGATTCGACCTCTTGGGAATCCCTCCGTCTCGTAAGGATGATGGTTTGGATAAAATGCATCCATCACAGAGCCGGGATGGATTCGCCGTTCGCAACCCCTATCAATCGCGGTAATGATGAAGGCTCCGAACTCCTCCGGCTCTAGGTCTAGAAGGACATCAATGGTTGGAGCACAACGCCTCAAGTAAGTTCTGTCCATCTGATCGTCTCCGACTTGGAATGCAGAGACTAAGTGATGGCAACGCCAACGTCTCCTCCCGGGATCTCGCGGCCCTTCAATCTTAAGCGCCCGCCCCCACACCCCAAACCACCTCGCCCATTGTGTTTGCAGCGCATCGCGTTACACCCGCGGCCATTATGCTGACGATTTCCAATCTCGACTTTCGCGTGGAGGCGCGCGCGCTGTTTGAGGGCGCGTCTGCGACCATTTCGAAGGGCTGGAAAGTTGGACTGGTGGGGCGCAATGGCACCGGTAAATCCACGCTTCTCAGGCTGATCCGCGAGGACGTTGAGGCGCCGAGCGCCGACAGCTCCATCCGGCTCAGCTCTGGCGCCCGGCTCGGCTGGGTCGCCCAGGAAGTGGCGCCCGGCGATGAGACCATCCTCGACATCGTGCTCGATTGTGATGAAGAGCGCGCCGCCCTGATGGCGGAGGCCGATACGGCCACGGATCCCATGCGCATCGCCGATATCCATACACGCCTTGTCGATATTGATGCCTGGTCAGCTGAGGCCCGCGCGGCCGAAGTGTTGATGGGGCTGGGATTCAAGGATGGCGATCTGGGGCGGGCCACGCGCGAGTTTTCGGGCGGCTGGCGTATGCGCGCGGCAATTGCCGGAGTGTTGTTTTCCCAGCCCGACCTGTTGCTGCTGGACGAGCCGACCAACTATCTCGATCTGGAGGGCGCGGCCTGGCTGGAATCCTATATCAAGCGTTATCCGCACACGGTAATCATCGTCTCCCATGACCGCGAATTGCTGAACCGTTGCGTGACCCACACCATGGCGCTGGAGCATTGCCAGCTGTCGATCTGCCCCGGCGGCTATGATGACTGGCTGAAGCTGCGCGCGGCCACGGCGGCGCAACTGGAAAGTCAGCGCGCCAAGCAGGAGGCCGACCGGGCGCATTTGCAGGCCTTTGTGGATCGCTTCCGCGCCAAGGCGTCAAAGGCGCGCCAGGCCCAGTCGCGGGTAAAAATGTTGGAGCGGATGCAGGACATCACCGTGCCGATTGCCGAGCGCACCACACCGTTTTCCTTCGCCGCGCCCGAGGGCAAGCTGGCCCCGCCCATGCTGGAGCTGCAAGGCGCATCGCTGGGCTATGGCGCTGATGCGATGATCCTCGATGAGGTGGATCTGCGCCTCGATCCCGATGACCGGATCGCGATTGTCGGTACGAACGGGCAGGGCAAGACAACGCTGGTGAAATCCATCGCCGAGCGATTGCCACTGATGTCGGGCAAACGCGTCGTGCCCAAGGCCGTGCGCATAGGCTATTTCTCCCAGGATCAGATGGATGAGCTGACGCTGGGCGAGACGGTGCTGGACCACGTGCGCCGAGCGCTGCCCCGCGAGACCAGCATCGCCCAGCAACGCGCGGTAGCAGCCGGCATGGGATTTTCCCATGAAAAGGTGGAAACCAAGGTCGACAAGCTGTCGGGCGGCGAGAAAGTGCGCCTTCTGCTTGGCCTGATGGCGATTGAAAAGCCCCATGTCCTGATCCTCGACGAGCCGACCTCTCACCTGGATATCGATAGCCGTGAGGCTTTGATCTATGCGCTAAATGACTTTCAGGGCGCGGTGTTGCTGATCACCCACGATGTATATCTGGCTGAAGCCACTGCCGATCAGCTCTGGCTGGTGAAAGATGGCAAAGCCGTGCGCTATGATGGCGATTTACAGGACTATCGCGCGCTGGTGCTTCGCGCCGATCGCGATACCGGCGCGGCGAAAGCCAAACCGGAGAAGGCGGCAAAACAGGTCAAACCAGCAAAGACAGAAACGTCGCATGCGCCCCGGGTGGATAAGGTGGAGCAAAGAAAGCGCGCGTCTGACGCCCGCAAAGCCGCTGCGCCGCTTAAGCAGAAAGCCGACCAGGCCGAACGCCAGCGTGAGCGGGTGGCCAAACGCATCCAGGACATTGATCAGGACCTGTTGACGCCAGGGCTGTCCTCAATCGATTTGCAGGATCTCATGCGTGACCGGGCCGCTCTGGTTGAAGATCTCGAACAGGCTGAGCTGGAGTGGCTGGAGGCTGCCGAAGCTTATGAAACCGCGCTTTCGGCCTGAGCACAGGCCATGTGGCGGCGCCATAGCTGCATCTTTTTGATTAACGGGCGATGGGGGCGTGGGCTAAGGTGGCGCGTGTGATGGCGCAATGAAGGAGACAATCCCATGGAATGGCTGAATGAGACATTTGATCTGGCAACGGTTGCGGGCGGAGCTGGCCTGCTTGGCGGAGCCGCCGGCACGGGGATCGCTGTATTATTTTCAGGCGCGATCCTGAAATTCCTGGCGCGGGTGGCCACCACCGCCATCATGACCGGAGTTGGCTACCTTGCTTTGCTCAACTGGATGGGGTTTGAAATCATCCCGCCCGATGATCTCCAGGACCGTGTAAATGGCCTGGTGGAGCGGGTTCAGACCGGAGACGCCGGGGCGGACGGCAACATCTTCACACCGGAGTTCGTGCCGAATCAGGTGGTCATCCAGGCGGCCCAGGTCGAGATTGGCCCGCGCACCTATGGCGTGGTCTCGCCATGGCGAAAGGATGAAGTTGATCTGGATTGAGGTTTATCTGATCGCCGGATCTGCGTGAATTCTTTGTCAGGCTCGAGTTGATCCTGCGCTGCTATTACGACTGTCAATGCCTTGAATCTCGATGGAAATCGCCCTGATTGCGCGGTTTATTCGAGGTAATGAAAAGCCTGAACATTACCTGAATAGATCCAGCCTGTTGCAATTGAGCCGCGGTTTCTTCAGAATTGCATGAGGGGCGAACTATTTTTTCGGAAATAGTCTCGCTCCTGTTAAAAAAAGCCGCTAGTGGAAAGCATGTACGGTCTGTAGCCGTATTTATCCTGCGGCCGGTCGGCAATTCTGCCTCCACGGCTCTCACAAGGGGATGTGAATGAAAAAGACACTTATGTGTGCAACGGCTGCGGCAGCAATGGTTTCCGCAGGCCAGTTCGCCCAAGCGGAAGAAGGCTGGTACGCCCGTGGCGACCTGTCTTACTCCTTTGATGGCCGGATCGATTCTGATCCAGAAGCCGTCGATGGTGTGATTGGCGGTGTAATCGATCTCGACAGTGACGTCTTCGGTTTCAGCGGCGGTCTTGGCTACGGCCTGGAAAACGGACTTCGGTTCGAATCCGTGCTCGGCTATTCCGGCGGCGATCTTGATGTCGGAAGCGGCTTCAACGGAACGGTCACGCCAGCGCCTGTCAGCGGCGCAGAGAATCGCTTCCTGTCTTCGGCAGGCGACGGCAACGTTCAGGTCTATGACCTGATGTTCAACGGTATTTATGATTTTAACCGTGACGGCAAATGGCAACCCTACCTGGGTGCCGGTGTTGGTATGGCTCAAGTCAAAGCCAAGGCCGACAACCTTTCCCGTATCGTCGTTGATCCATCTACGAACCCGGTCACCGTTCTTGGCGGCCCAGTCGTGGCAAACGGCTTCTCCGACAGCGAGCCTGGCCTGGCGTGGCAAGGTCTTGCCGGTGTAGGCTACAAACTCAGCGAACGTCTGACGCTGGACGTGGGCTACACGTTCTTCAACGTGGAAGATCTCGACTTCGTCGGTCGTGACGAGCTCGGCGCCAAAGTCGATTACGAAGGGTTCTATCAGGACCACCAGGCATCGATTGGTCTGCGTTGGCAGTTTGCGGCTCCACCGCCACCACCGCCACCGCCACCTCCACCACCGCCGCCTCCACCTCCACCACCGCCTCCTCCGCCTCCACCTCCACCACCACCGCCTCCGCCACCGCCAACAACGGTTGCGCCGACGACTGTGGCTGCGTGTGCAACGCTGGATCAGTCCTTCGTGGTCTACTTCGAGTGGGATCGCGCGGATCTGACGAGCCAGGCCGAGGCCGTGATCAACCAGGCTGTGGCCAACATCAACGGACGTAGCGATTGTGCGCCGAGCACGGTCAGCGTTGTCGGTCACACTGACACATCCGGTGGCAATGCCTACAACCAACGTCTGTCGGCCCGCCGGTCGACTGTTGTTGCGGGTGCTCTGTCCGAGCGCGGCATTCCAGCTGGCATCATTGACCAGTCCGGCGCCGGTGAATCGGCTCTGGCCCGCGAAACCCGCGATGGTGTTCGTGAGCCTCTGAACCGTCGTTCGGAAGTGATGATCGTCGTTCGCTAAGTCGCGAAACGATCCATGGATGATAGAGAACGGCCCGGCAGTTTGTCGGGCCGTTTTTATTTTTCCACGTCCTGGCGACGATGAAACGACATCTCGCCGTGGTCAGGTCCGGCGGCTTCTGCTAGCGCAATCTCGACCTTCATTGAAATGAACGAGGCGGCAGAATGGCCAAACCTAGCAAATCCTACCGCAAGACAACCATTGGCGAGCATCGTCTCAGCCCTGATAGCCTGGTTATTTCCTACGGCTATGATCCCCACATGTCGGAAGGCTCGATCAAACCGCCCATCTTCATGACCTCGACGTTCGCGTTTAAGTCCGCCGCCGATGGTGAGGCTCTGTTCCGGGCCATGGCCGGCAAGCAGGCCGCCGATGAGGCCCCGCGCGAAGACCTGATCTACACACGGTTCAACAACCCCAACATGGAAGTGCTGGAAGACCGGCTGACCCTGTTTGATGGCGGCGAAGCGGCGCTTGCCTTCTCGTCCGGCATGGGCGCGATCACCACAACGCTGCTGGCTCTGGCAGAAAGCGGCACGTCGATCCTGCACACCAGCCCACTCTATGGCGCGACCGAAGTGTTCATCCGCTCCATGATGCCCGGCTTTGGCGTGCACTCATCGGCTGTCGACAGCTGGGCCAGCGAGGAGGACATTCTGGCTGCGGCGCGCGAAGCGGCGAAATCGGGCCCGCTTGCCGTGATCTACACGGAAAGCCCAGCCAACCCGACCAATGCCCTTGTCGACATCGAAGCCTGCTCGCGGGTTGCAGACATCATTGGCGAAGAGACAGGCCGGCGCCCCCATGTCTTGTGCGACAACACTATGATGGGGCCGGTGGGCCATGTGCCACTTCAGCATGGCGCCGATCTGGTGCTCTATTCGCTCACCAAATATGTCGGCGGGCACTCAGACCTGATTGCCGGTGCTGCGGTCGGCAAGGATGAGCTGGCGGCCAAGATCCGCAAGATGCGCAACTTCCTCGGAACCACGCTGGACAGTCACACATGCTGGCTGATCACGCGGTCGCTGGAAACCGTCGGCCTGCGCATGGAGAGAGCGTTTGAAAATGCCAAGGTCTGCGCGGAATTCCTGCGAGGCCATGAGAAGGTCGGCGAGGTAATGTATCCAGGCTTTCTGGAAGAGGGCACATCCCAGCGCGCGATCTTTGACACCCAATGCAGATCGGCTGGATCGACCTTCAGTTTTGATGTGCTGGGCGGCAAACCGGCGGCGTTTCGACTGCTCGACAATCTGCAGCTCATAAAGCTGGCGGTCAGCCTGGGCGGCACTGAAAGCCTGATGTGTCATCCCGGCTCGACCACCCATTCTGGTGTGCCGGAAGACGTGCGCCAGAGGATTGGGTTCACGGAAGGACTCGTACGATTCTCCGTCGGTATCGAAAACTCCGATGATCTGGTCGAAGATCTGAAACAAGCCTTGGCGGCAGTTTAGTCGAAATTGCTCTGTTTCGCCAAATAATTGGAACTTCATGCTTCCAAATACCCCAATTAGGCGATAGGTCTTATCGTTAATCGGCGAGGAAACGTTGAGTTTCCTCGGTTTTTTACCGTGGATAAGATGGAGTTCACCATGTCGAAGAATTTATTCTCAGGTCTTGCTGGCGCAAGCCTGCTTGTCTTGGCAGCCTGTACCACCGCCGAAACGACACTGGAAACGGTGGTAAGCGAAACGGTTGAAGTGGTTGAATCCGTGGTGGTTGCGGAAGCCGCAACCGCGCGCGTCAACGCCGAGCTGATCCCGCGCGAAATGATTTTCGGGAACCCGACATATTCAAGCGTTCAGATCAGTGGCGATGGCTCCATGATCAGCTATCTCGCCCCGCTCGACGGCGTGATGAACATCTGGGTCGCTCCTGCCGATGAAGTTTCTGCTGCAACGGCGGTAACGAGCGATACAGGCCGCGGCATCCGCGGATATGGTTGGCTCGCCGGAATGAACCAGCTTGTATATATTCAGGATAAGGGTGGGGATGAGAACTTCCTGCTTTACGGCGTTGATCCGGTGACCGGTGATGAAATCAACTACACGCCGTTCGAAAACACTCGTGTGCAGTTCCTGGCGAGTGATGAAGATATCCCCGGCAAGCAGATCATCGGCATCAACAATCGTGACCCGCGTTGGCATGATGTCTACGAACTGGACGCTGAAACAGGTGACCTGACGCTGGTCTATGAAAACACCGAAGAATTTGGTGGCTTTACCTTCGACAACAATCTTCAGCTTCGCTTCGGGAACAAGTCTACGCAAGCTGGCGGAACAGACTATTACCGCCGCACCGAGGATGGCTGGGAGCTGTTCATGGAGGTGACGCCGGAAGATCTCTACACCACCGGCCTTTCCGGCTTCAGTGAAGACAATTCGAAACTGTATCTGATCGACAGTGATGGCCGCGATACTGGCGCGTTGTTCGCGATGGATATGGAAACCGGAGAGCGAGACCTGATCGCCGTTGATGAGCGCGCCGACATTGGCGGCACGTGGCGCGATCCTGAGACAGGCGAGCCCTACGTTTATGCCGTTACATACGACAAAACCGAATATGTTGCCTTGGATCCGCGGGGCGCTGGCATTTTAGCGGCCCTGGACGCACGGTTCGACGGTGAAGTTTCAAGGGCTTCCACCACACAGGATGGGTCAAGCTGGGTGGTCGTGAACACCGAGTCCGACAAGGTCGCGACTTACTATGTCTGGGATCGTGAAGCCGACACATTTACACGTCTCTTCTCCGTGCGGCCTGAACTGGAAGACAAGGCGCTGGCGTCAATGTCACCGGAGTTCATTGAATCGCGCGATGGCCTGACCCTTGTGTCTTACCTGACCTTGCCGCCCGGCACGGATATGGATGGCGATGGACGGCCAGAAGCTCCTCTGCCGCTTGTGCTGAATGTGCATGGCGGTCCATGGGCACGCGACAGCTACGGCTACCGGTCCACGCCGCAATGGCTGGCCAATCGTGGCTACGCTGTGCTGCAGGTCAATTTCCGCGGCTCTACTGGCTTTGGCAAAAGCTTCGTGAATGCCGGTGACCTGGAATGGGGCCTGACCATGCATGACGATCTGATCGATTCCGTCGATTGGGCTGTTGAGGAAGGTATCACGACCGATGACGCGGTTGCGATCATGGGCGGGTCTTATGGCGGTTATGCCACGTTGGCAGGCCTTGCCTTCACACCGGACGAGTTCGCCTGCGGTGTCGATATTGTCGGGCCGTCCAACCTGATCACGCTGCTCGATTCCATTCCGCCCTATTGGGAGAGCTTCCGCCGGGTTCTGGAAAAGCGGGTCGGCGATCCGAACACAGAAGAGGGGCTGGCGATCCTGGAAGCGGCATCTCCGCTCAACAGCGTCGACAACATTTCAAAGCCGCTCCTCATCGGCCAGGGTGCCAATGACCCACGCGTGAAACAAGCTGAGTCCGATCAGATCGTTGAGGCCATGCAGGCCAAGGACATCCCCGTCACTTACGTGCTGTTCCCCGATGAAGGTCACGGATTTGCGCGGCCCGAAAACCGTCTTGCCTTCTATGGTGTGGCGGAAGGCTTCCTCGCAACGTGCCTGGGCGGGCGCGTTGAGCCGATCGGAGATGATTTCGAAGGCTCGAGCTTGATGGTTCCCACGGGCGCCGATGTGATCGAAGGCCTGCCGGAAGCGCTGGAAGGCTTCACCGCGGAAGAACGCGGTTAGCCAGCGACCTGTCCATTAAAAAGAACGCCCCTTCAGAAATGGAGGGGCGTTTTTATGTTGAGTGGCTGGGCAGGCGTAGAGGGACGATGAGGATGGTCAGATGCCGGCGCTGCCCGGCGGCACCGAAAGCCTGATGTACCATCACTGCTCGCCCCCCCATTCTGGCGGCGGTTTAACGTGCCCTAGACCAGGGCATCGCCCCAGTCGTCGAACGGCGATGCCATGTCTTCACTCAGCAGCGCGCTATCGAAAGGTGAGGCAAGGCCGAGCCCGTCAGATCGGGCCTCTTGCGGGGCAGTCTCGGTCAAGCTGCGCTCAATCTCTGCCTCGACTGAAACCTGCGGGGCAGGTGCGCTTGGAATGGCTGAGAAATCGAACTGGCCATCCTCGCGCATCATCGCGATCACTTGGTTTGTGGCATAGTCGGTCGCGGGTGCGGCGGCCATGGGGGTCGCGCCGAGGGTGCCATTTGCGGCCATGGAGCCGCTAAGCAGGCCGACGAAATCGGTCTCGTCCAGGTCGGCTTGCTGAGTGTTACGGAAGGTCACCGTCGCTCCGCCTGCCGAGGTAAAGACGAGGTCCGAGCCTACATCGGCCGTCAGGGCGATGAAGTCGGCGAGCTCCACATTCAGGCCCGTCACATCGATGAGATCGATGCCGTTCGTGAAGTCGGTGATGATGTCATTGCCAAGGGCATCGATGACGAAAGTGTCGATACCGGCCCCGCCTTCCATGAGGTCATCATCGGCTCCTCCGGTGAGGATGTCATCGCCAGCGTCGCCGAAGAGGCGGTCGGCCCCGGATCCGCCGAGGAGGGTATCTGCACCATTTCGGCCGACGAGGATGTCATCATTGTCGCCGCCATCGAGGTGGTCATCACCTTCCTGGCCGTTGAGAATGTCATTGCCTGCACCGCCAATGAGATTGTCGTCCTCATTGCCGCCGAGCAACTGGTCGTTACCGATGCCGCCTACCAGAAGGTCCTCACCGCCTCCACCGTCCAGGCGGTCATCGCCATCCTGGCCGTTTAGCGTGTCATCGCCCATACCACCGATCAGATTGTCGTTCTCGGTGCCACCAAACAGCTGGTCGACGCCCAAACCACCAACCAGAAGGTCTGCGCCCGCGCCGCCGTCGATGTAGTCATCATCTCCACCGCCATTCAGGGTGTCATCTCCGCCTTCGCCAAACAACTGGTCATTGCCAGCCTGTCCAAGAATGGAGTCATTTTCTGTTCCGCCGAACAGCTGGTCATTCTCACTGCCGCCGTAAAGAACGTCCACACCTGAGCTGCCATAGAGAATGTCAGCGCCGGCATCTCCGAAGAGAACGTCATCATCTTCATTGCCGATGAGCAGATCATTGTCGGCCCGCCCAAACAGAACATCGTTTCCGATCCCGCCTTCGATGCGATCATTTCCGGCTTCGCCGTTCAGGACATCATTTCCTGAATCTCCATAGATCTCATCATTGTCATTACCGCCAAAAATGGTGTCCCGATCGTCGCCGCCGCGGAGAATGTCAGCACCATCTGCGCCCCGGATGGTGTCGTCACCGGCGCCGCCCTCAATGATATTGGCCAGGGCAGACCCGATGAGACTATCGTTTAAAGATGATCCGATCAGGTTTTCGATGTTGATAATCACATCACCAGCAGCGTCGCCGCCTGCGCTTACAGCGCCGTTGAGATAGGCCGTCACGCCCGCACTGGAACCGACATAGCTCGCCGTATCACTGTCAGCGCCGCCATCCAGCGTGTCTGTGCCGGCCCCGCCGATAAGCGTGTCGTCGCCGCCAAGACCGCTCAAGTAATCGTTCCCGCCATTGCCTTCCAGA
>JBCCAA010000177.1:0-2031 GCA_039815055.1 Pseudomonadota bacterium
CATTCTTCATTCCGTCCGCCTTGATCAATCTGGCCTCTGGTCAGGTCTCGATTAAGCATGGCTTTAAAGGCCCGAACCACTCCGTAGTTACGGCTTGTGCCACAGGCGCGCACGCGATCGGCGATTCTGCGCGTCTTATCGAGTATGGCGATGCAGACGTGATGGTTGCAGGCGGCTCAGAAGCCGTGATCTGCGAACTCGCAATTGCCGGATTCTGCGCGGCGAAAGCCATGTCGACCAAGTATAATGACGAACCCAAACGCGCGTCACGCCCATATGATGAGGGCCGCGATGGCTTCGTCATGGGCGAAGGCGCTGCCGTGCTTGTGCTGGAAGAGTACGAGCACGCCAAAGCGCGCGGGGCGAAAATTTATGCGGAAGTGGCGGGATACGGGCTCACAGGTGACGCTCACCACATCACAGCGCCTGCCGAAGGTGCCGAGGGTGGTTATCGCGCGATGAAAATGGCCGCCGGGCATGCAGAGCGCAATACGGGCCTGACGCTTGATAAAATCGACTACGTCAACGCGCATGGCACGTCCACGCCCCGCGGGGATGAAGGCGAAGTCGGCGCGGTCGAGCGTCTGTTCGGCGAGCACTCGAAGAACTTGTCCTTGTCGTCAACCAAATCTGCTGTCGGGCACCTGCTGGGGGCAGCCGGAGCGATTGAGACGGCGTTTTGTGCCCTCGCCATTCGTGACCAGGTCATGCCGCCAACGCTCAACCTGGACAATCCAAGCGTTGAATCGCCGATCGATCTGATCGCGCACAAAGCCAAAAAGGCGCCAGTTCGCGCCGCGATGACGAACTCATTCGGGTTTGGCGGCACCAACGCATCCTTAATTTTGAAGCAGGTTGACTAGTCGCGCGACTAAAGCGACCAAAATAACGCTGGGGCCCGTGCGTTTAAGAAGGTCGATATGCGTTTAATCAAAGCCCTATTTGCTCTGATCCTTGTGCTCGCCATTCTGGCGGGTGCAGCCTTGGGGTATGGGTGGTTCTGGCTGCAAGGCGAAGTCGCCAAACCGGGACCGTCTTTGTCCGAAACAGAATTTACAATCGAACGAGGGGAAGGCCTCGCAAGCGTTGCGAACCGGCTTGAGGGCGAGGGGCTGGTCGAAGATCAACGTGTCCTTCGCTTTCAGGCGCGGATCGATGATGTAGAAAGCGCCATCAAAGCGGGGTCCTATGTCATTCCAGCGCGGGCCAGCGTGACCGATATTCTCGCCCAGCTGGTTGAAGGCGACGTCATTGAATTCCGTCTGACCATTCCGGAAGGGCTGACCACTGCGCAAATTCTTCGGCGCGTCGAAGCCGCCGAAAACCTGACGGGTGATCTGCCGGAGCGCACGTTTGAAGAGGGCGCGCTGTTACCAGACACTTACGCCTTTGGAGCCGGTACAACGCGAACGCAGTTTCTGGAGCGGATGGAGGTCGCACAGGATGCTTTGTTGGACGCGCTTTGGGACGACCGTCAGGACGGATTGCCGGTCTCGACGCCTTATGAGGCGGTCATTCTGGCTTCGGTGGTTGAGAAAGAAACCGCAAAAGCCGCAGAACGGCCTCTGGTCGCTGGTTTGTTTGTCGGGCGTTTGAAAAAAGGGATGCGCCTGGAGAGTGACCCGACGATTATATACGGGGTGTCGGGCGGCGAACCGCTCTATAACCGTCAAGGCCAGCGTCGGACGCTTTATCGTTCGGAAATCAATCGCAAGACAGACTGGAATACCTATCAGATCGATGGACTGCCTAAGACCCCGATCTGCAATCCAGGCCGCGATGCGATCGCCGCGGTGCTAAACCCACCCGAAACCGACTACGTGTTTTTTGTTGCGGATGGAAAAGGTGGACATCTGTTCGCAAAGACCTATGCCGAGCACCAAAGGAATGTCGCGGCGTATCGGCGTTTTGAACGCGAAGAAATCGCCCGCGAGCGGGAGAATTAATGGCACTATCAGGGATGACCGGCTTCGCACGCACCAGCGGAGAAGCCGATTGGGGGAGCTGGACTTGGGAAGCGCGAAGCGTCAA
>JBCCAA010000098.1:0-6125 GCA_039815055.1 Pseudomonadota bacterium
ATCTTGGCGCTCAGAAAGGGGATGGAATTCAGGTCAGCCATTCAGGCACGGTCTCCAGGGTCACCATTTCCTCAAAATCTGGGCGCCTGCGAATGATGTCAAAGCTTTCGCCATTCACCAACACTTCGGGCACCAGAGGTCTGGCATTGTATTGTGACGAGAGCACGGCGCCATAGGCTCCGGCAGACATGAAGGCCAACCGGTCACCGGGTGACACCGCCGACAAGGACCGGGCTTCGGCAAACTTGTCGGTGGACTCGCAAATCGGCCCCACCACGTCATAGGGCGTATTTTCAGCGTCGTCGGATGGTTGGGTCAGGGGCCAGATGTCGTGATGTGCCTTGTAAAGCGCCGGGCGCATCAGGTCGTTCATGCCGGCATTCACAATCAGGAATGTGCGCTCGCGGGCTGATTTCAGATACAATGCCTCAGTGATCATCACGCCCGCATTGCCGGCAATGACGCGGCCAGGCTCGAGAATGATCTCGGCGCCAAAATCACCCATGACGTCGGCAATCATTGCAGCATAGGCCGCCGGGCTAGGGGGATTGTCGGCCTGGGTATAGGGAATGCCGAGGCCGCCACCGACATCGATCCGGTTTATCGTGTGGCCGGCCGCGCGCAGCTCCCGCGCCAGCGACAGTGTGGTCTCAAACGCAGCGCGCATGGGCCCCAACGCGTCGATCTGGCTGCCAATATGGACGTCGACGCCGACAATCTGGATGCTGGGCAGCGCCGTAGCTTCCCCATAAACCTCGTGGGCGCGTTGCCAGTCGATGCCGAACTTGTCGCCCGCCTTGCCGGTGGAAATATTGGGATGCCCGCCCGCCGCCACGTCCGGGTTTACACGGATCGCCACTGGGGCAAGTTTGCCAAGGCTGTGCGCAACGCTGGACAGCGCGCGCAGCTCTGCCAGGCTTTCGACGTTGAACTGGTGGATGCCCTCATTCAGCGCCAGCGCCATTTCATCGCGCGTCTTACCGACGCCTGAAAACACCACTTTCGAAGCGGGAATACCGGCCTTCAGGGCGCGTTGCAGCTCGCCGCCGCTGACCACATCAGCGCCAGCACCTTCCTTGGCCAGCGTGGCCAGCACCGCCAGGTTTCCGTTTGCCTTCACTGAATAGGCGATCAGGCAGGTCTGGCCCTCAAACGCCTCTGCGATCACACGAACATGTCGGCGAAGCGTGGCGGCGGAATAGACATAGACAGGGGTGCCGACGGCATCGGCGATGTCGTCAAGCGCCACGCCCTCGCAGGACAAGCGGCCAGAGCGGTAATCAAAGTGGTGCATTAGCGGCTGATAATCTCACCAATGTCGGCTTCGTCCACATCCGGTGACGGCGCAGCCTTCGGCACCTCGCCGCCAAGCTGGTTGAAGCGTGGCCCCTGGCGCACATACACGTCTTCCAGCTCAGCCGGACTGGCGATGGGCTGGGCATCTGTGTTTGCGCTGGCGGTGACCATCAACTCCGATGGCCCACCCAGCAGCGTGCATCCGCCCAGCATCAGCATGGCGACCAGCACCGCGGCTGGACATCGCAATCCAGACATCAGGCGAGATGGTCTCATCAGTCAGATCCGCCGAGCAATTCATCGTCTGAACGCGCATCTTCGTCTTCAAAGTCTTCATCGTCCAGATCCTCGCTGATCACGGACACGCCGCTTTCAATATCGCGGTTCGGCAGGTCGGCGGCTTCGCGCGCATCGGGCGTGCCGTAGATCGGGTCGGCGCGGGTTAAATCTCCCTGCAGACCGCATGCGGGCAGGCCAATAAGGGCGATCAGGGCGAGGGAGGTGGTCAGGGTGCGGGTCATTCCGGGCTCTCCAGTCTGAGACGTTGTTTCCATTGTGCCACTTGTTCGGCCACGCGAACAGGGGCGGTGCCGCCAAAGGAAGTCCGGCTGGCAGCCGACCGGGCCGGCGTGAGCACATCCAGCACACCGCCGGTTATCTCTGCCTTCACTCCCTGCAGGTCTTCCAATGACAAATCCGAAAGATCGCAGCTCTTGCTTTCCGCCAACGCCACCAGAGCGCCGGTCACATGGTGAGCCTCGCGGAACGGCATGCCCAGCTCTCGCACCAGCCAGTCGGCCAGATCGGTCGCGGTGGAAAAACCTTTCCCGGCCGCGTGTGCCATCGCTTCGGGGTGGAAAGTGATGGTCTCGATCATGCCGGTCATGGCGCGCACGCACAGATCGAACGTGTCGAAGGCGGCGAAGGTGAGTTGTTTATCGTCCTGCAAATCCTTGGCATAGGCCAGCGGCAGAGCTTTTACCGCCCCTTGCAGGCTGGCGAACTGGCCAGCGATCAGGCTTGCCTTGGCACGGATCAGCTCAGCGGCATCCGGGTTGCGTTTTTGCGGCATGATCGAGCTGCCCGTCGACCAGGCGTCCGACAGGCTGGCAAAGCCGAACTGGGCGCTGGTCCACAAGACAATCTCTTCAGCCAGGCGCGACAGATGCGTGGCCGCAATCGACAGAGCCGACAGCGCTTCGAGTGCAAAATCGCGCGCCGATACGGCGTCCAGTGAATTCGCCATCGGCCGCTCAAACCCCAGCGCTTCGGCCGTCATGTCCCGGTCGATGGCAAAGCCCGTGCCCCCCAGCGCGGCGGCGCCCAGCGGGCTTTCATTCAGCCGCAATGCGCAGTCGAATAGTCGCGCGCGGTCGCGGTGCATCATTTCCACATAGGCCAGCAGATGATGGCCCAACGTGATCGGCTGGGCGGTCTGCAGATGCGTAAAGCCCGGCATCACGGTCTCGGTTTCATCGCTGGCGCGACGCACCAGGGCGCCCTGCAGCCCGGCCAGCCGGTCCATCGCTTCATTCAGCGCGCCGCGGGTCCAGAGGCGGAAATCCGTGACCACCTGGTCATTGCGAGAACGCGCGGTGTGCAATCGCCCGGCAGGCTCACCGATCAGCTCCTTGAGCCGCGCTTCGATGTTCATGTGAATGTCTTCAAGCTCGCGCCGAAACGGGAAGGTGCCAGCGGCCAGTTCTTCCATCGCCTGGTCCAGCCCGTCCTGGATCGCCTCATTATCGGCCTCGGAGATGATCCCCATCTCGGCCAGCATGTCGGCATGGGCGCGCGATCCGGCGACATCTTCCAGCGCCATGCGCTGGTCCACATCGATGGACGCATTGATTGCCTCCATGATGTCGCCGGGAGCTGCGGCAAACCGGCCGCCCCACATTGTCTGGCCTTTCGGCGTGTCTGAAGCCATATCCCGCGCTCGCTCCACTCATTTCATCAAAGGCGAAACGCGATGCCCAAGTCAGTCACCGGATACGCCTATGCTGCACTGCTTTTGGTCGGTGTACTGGCAATTGTCTATGTCCTGTTTTCAGGCATGGGCGGGCCCAGCTATGGCAACCGGCTGGAGCGGTTCGCGACCGGAGACCTGGCTGGCCTCGACCTGGCCCGGTCCGGAGACCCTTATGCAACGGGCACATTCGAGGGGCCGGGCGGCGAGGTGGTGACGCTGGAAGACTTCCGCGGCCAGACGGTTCTGGTGAATTTCTGGGCCACCTGGTGCGGCCCGTGCGAGCGCGAAATGCCGCATCTCGGCGCGCTGCAAACCGCCCGTGGGTCAGAGGATTTCAAGGTGATTGCGATCAGCGTGGATGATGTGGCCGACAAGGCCTATGCCCGCCAGCGCCTTGGTGAACTGGCCGGCCAGGGCGTGCTCGACTTCTATTTCGCGCCGCCGGAAAACTGGGAGGTGGTCTACGGCGCAGGCGCGCGCGGCTTTCCCACAACGGTGATTTACGGCCCGGACGGCCTGGAAGTCGCGCGCCTGTCCGGCGAAGCCGACTGGAGCGCCGGCGTGGCACTGGCCCTGGTGGATGATGTTTTGGGGCGGTGAATCAATATAGCTGGAACAACGCCTCAAGTCGAAAGACGTGTAGGTGTTCAATTGAGGGCTATGCTTACAAAACGCGGAAAACTTTGACAGCGAAAGTGGTTGTATACTGGCGTCACATTGGAGAAATCGGTTTATCGTCCCAATAGCCTATGCACCAGGAAACGTTTTTCGTATCATCTGGATCAATACAGTCGATGGACTCGTGCATCGGCAGTTCACGCTTTTCAAAAGCATCAGACAATGTCTCTGCATACTCCAATAAGTCTGCATCACTGTATGTCATGCCCGCGCTTTTGATTCCTGATATCGAAACCTGTGCTATTTCATAGAAATCGGGGTTGGGAATGTAATTCCACAACACATCCTCTTGAAGGGAATAATATTCCGTGCTGGTGACCTCATCCAATAGGCGTTTACCAGCAGTAACATCAGGCTCCATGCCGATGCCTAAGATATTCATGCGCGCCAAAGCCAGACTTGAAAGTCTGTGTCCGTACGCTCGGCCTTTTTCGTACGCCTCAATCGCTTTGTCCAAGTCCTTTTGTGTGCCGATGCCGTTTTCTAGCATCCAGCCCATTTGAGTGTGAGCAAGTGGAGCTGTTGCGGGATCTTGAACTGCTGTACTGAACGTAAAAAAGCTCAACTGTTCCTCTGGTTTTGTTCCTATCCCGTGCTTTTGCATCACTCCGACATTGTATTGAGCTCGACTATACCCCTCCAAGCCGCCAGCTTTGAAGATAGCAAAGGCTTTTCCATGGTCGATCGGTTCGCGGATTCCCGAATATGCAAAGTTTCCAAAAAACGATTTTCCTGTCGTCTCGCCTAGATCACGAGCAACCTCAAAAATAGCGATCGCTTTGTCGAAATCTTGGTCGGCGCTTTGACCGTCCATAACTTCCAGACCCCAGCCCATCAGCGCGCGTAAATGACCTAGTTCGAGCGCCTTTTCTCGATATTCCTCCGCTAGCCCGCGGCGATTGTCAGCGAGCAACGCCCTATACATGTTGAAGTTCATGCGTGGACTATTTGGAGTCGCGGTAACAGCATCCCGACAAGCGCGAACCGCCTGTTTGGAATGCGCCCGGAGTTGGGTGAACGTCGTGCCTGCAATTTCGAATGGGCGTGTGGTGTCCAGATGGTGGGCGGCGAGTTGATCGCACAACTTTACTTTTTGATTTGTGATCGGATCGTCGGTCTCCGGCTCACTGCCCACTTCGAACAGAGTTGGATCATCAACGACCCGGCTTGGCATCTCGGTCGAACTCGTAATTCCACTGTAATCCAATAGGTCTCCAATCAAAGGCGGCCTTTCAGTGCTTGTCAGCGCCCATGCGGAAACACCACTGAGCATAAGTGCCGTTGTCACCAACATCAGGCCGCGTTTTCGACTTTTCTTTTCGCTGTGTTCGGGATTGGGAGCACCGATCCCGAGTTTATTGAGTAGGCGAGCTACGTCCGTTTCAAACGTGATTTGATTTACCGCCTCAGCATTTCTCCGACCCAGCCCGGAAATGTCGCCTGGCAGCTGCGATTCTTCAGGCATTTGAGTGCCGTCAATCAGTACAGGAACAACTGGCACATCTCGTTCCAGAGCGGCTTTAATTTCCAGGCGAACAAAGTCTCCTGGCATATCTAAGCGATGTGCATCATTGGAAAGTTTAGAGTTGAGCCAATGTTGGCCAATCAACACAAGCACAATGTCACATGACTTCATTTCTTCGGAAATAAAGTCGAAAAAATCAACCCCGGGAGGGATAGAGTCGACATCCATGAATATTTCGGCGTCGTGGGCGCGCTTCTTGATAGCACGTGATATTTGTTGGGCAGGCCAACGCGTATCACCGCGACGATAACTAATAAAAATCTTAGTCATTTTAGAAATCTGTCTCCCCAGACAGCTCTAGCAAGAAGTCTTTGAAGACTGCAACTGAATAGGTCATCTCTCCTGGCATCGAATAGGTCGGGTGAGTAGCGCGACACCGGTAGCCGCCGCTTTCTCGGCTAGTCTGTGGTGGGTCTTTGCCTCGACCCGCCCTACACTTCGGGCGGGGTGTTTTCATGCATGGCGGGATTTCAGCGCCCGACCTAGGGAGACAGTTTCCGGATTTTTGGAGACGCGGGCGAGGATGCCTATCTACAGGGCGAGCCGCGCCGCGAGGATTACAAATGACCGTGCTATTGATCCTGGGTGGAATTCTGTTTCTTGTCCTGATGGCGTTCACGCTGATTGCGGCCGACCATGACGATCCCGACGACC
>JBCCAA010000069.1:0-13053 GCA_039815055.1 Pseudomonadota bacterium
ATTCATTTTGGAGGGGTCGCTGACCGGCAGATTGTCGGGGTCCAGGCCTGCTGCCTCAATGCTGGGGCGCAGGTAATTGCCATGCACGCCGGTGAAAAGGTTTGTGTAAACAATGTCTTCGGCGCCATTATCGACGATGCCATCCTTGTAGCCCTCATCGGCATTGGCCTCATGGCAGGCAATGAAGGCCGAGCCGATATAGCCCAGATCGGCGCCCATGGCCTGGGCCGCCGCCACCGCGCCGCCCGTGCTGATGGAGCCTGAAAGGGCAATCGGGCCGTCAAAGAATTCGCGCAGCTCCTGAACCAGCGCGAAGGGCGACCAGTCGCCCGCATGCCCGCCGGCGCCAGCCGCCACGGGGATCAGTCCATCAGCGCCTTTTTCCAGAGCCTTCCTGGCGAATTTCACGTTGATCACGTCGTGCAAAGTGATCCCGCCATAGGAATGAATGGCGTCGTTCAACCAGGCCTGCGCGCCCAAAGACGTAATGATTACAGGGACTTTGAACTTCACGCAGGCTTCTACGTCATGCTCTAGCCGGTTGTTGGATTTATGGACAATCTGGTTCACGGCAAAGGGCGCGGCGGGCCGGTCTGGGTGCTTTGCATCATGCTCGGCAAGCTCTGTGGTGATCTTGTCGAGCCACTCATGCAGCACCGGTTCGGGGCGCGCATTCAGGGCCGGGAAGCTGCCCACCACGCCGGCCTTGCACTGGGCGATCACCAGATCCGGGTTCGAGATGATGAACAGCGGCGAGCCAATCACCGGAATGCGCAAATTCTGCAAGATGGGCGGCAGCGCCATGGGGGATCCCTCCAATATCGTTGACACTGAAATAGACACGCCCCGGCCTGCGACAACCCTGCCCTTGGGGCATTCAAGGTGTGCAAGGTCTTGACGGGCGCCCCTCGGCGATTGAGTCAGGTGTCACAAGAGTTCGGGAACTGCACCATGGCTGATGAGACGCTTACTCTTTCAGGCTCGTTCGAGCCGGCCAGCGAGGCAGATTGGCGCGCGGCTGTTGAAAAGGCGCTGAAGGGAAAACCGCCCGAAACCCTGGATACGGTGGGCATAGGCGGGCTCGTCGTCCAGGCGCTTTATCGCGAAACCGAGTTTCCATCGGCGCAGGACACGATGGGCCACCCCGGCGTCGCACCCTTTGTTCGCGGGCCCGGTGCTGCGCGTGATGCGCATTTGCCCTGGGATATCCGGCAGGCCTTCACACACCCTGATCCGACCATAACGAACGCTGAGATCCTGCGCGACCTTGAACGCGGCGTCAGCTCCATTGAGCTTCGCATCGACAGCCGAGGCGAGACCGGCATTGCGCTTTGCGAATTGGAAGACTTCAAGCGGGTGCTCGACGGTGTGCGGGCCGACATCGCAACCGTCGCGCTCGACAGCGCTGGCGGCACCGGCACCAGCGCGGCCGCACTTTTGGCTTTGTGGGGCGAAACTGCCGATGACCCGACAAACCTGAAACTCGACTTCAACATTGATCCACTGGGCAGCCTGGCGCGGCTGGGGCTGGTCGAAGGCGGCCTCGACACCGCGTTCAAACGCCTGGCCGGGCTGCACGGGGCTCTTGCTCTGCGCTTCCCGCTGGCCCGTATTATACGCGTAGATGCGCGAATGGTACGCGAGGCCGGTGGCTCACCGATGCAGGAGTTGGCCGCCTGCATCGGCTCTGGGATTGATACTCTGCGCCGATTGGATGCGGCGGGTCTGTCGCCTGAGGCAGTTGTACCTCGGATGAGTTTCGTCATGTCCGCGGGCGCAAACTACGGGTTAGAAATTGCCAAACTTCGCGCTGCGCGGCGGCTTTGGGCGCGGTGCCTCCAAGCGTTGGGGCTTGAGCCTCAGCCGATGCTTATTCAATCAACCACCTTGGGCGCAATGCTGACGCGCTATGATCCTTGGGTGAACATGCTGCGCTGCGCCGCCGCTGGGTTTGCCGGCGCCGTTGGCGGGGCTGATATCGTTTCTGTCACGCCTTTCAATGCCCCTCTGGGCGTGCCGGATGAACTTGGACGCCGCGTGGCGCGCAACGCCCAGATCATCGCCATGGAAGAGTCTCATCTTGGCAAAGTGGTCGACCCTGCGGCGGGTGCCTGGTTCACTGAAACCGTGGCTGAAGATATGGCCGAAGAAGCCTGGAAACAGTTTCAGACCATGGAACGCGAAGGAGGCTATGGCGCGTCGCTGCTGGCTGACAAGTTCCAGTCGCGCGTCGCTGAAAATCGCACGCAACACCGCAACGATGTCGCTCGCCGCAAGATACCGATCACGGGCGTCAGCGAATTCCCTCTGCTGGAAGAGATATCCGCGCCCGCAGCCAAAATCGACTGGCCCACCCCCAAAAATGCCATCTCAGATGCTGGCCTGAAGGCCATGCTGCCGACCCACGTTCAAGCGGGTAAGGATGATGAAGCCGAACCTTTCTGGCCGATCCGGCATGCCGAACCTTTTGAGCGCCTTCGCGACCATGCTGAAGCGCGACTTGAAGCAACGGGCGCTCGCCCCGCCATCTTCCTGGCGACGCTGGGTCCACTTGCGGAACACACTGCGCGGGTCGATTTTGCGCGGAACCTGTTTGCCGCTGGAGGGATCGAAGCAAAATCAGCGCCCAAACCGCCGGACAGCATTAGTGAATTGGTTGCAGCATGGACTGCTTCCGGCTGCGCGCTTGCCGTGCTTTGCGGATCAGACGCCCGGTATGACACTGAGGCCGCAACGGCAGCCGCAACGCTTAAGGAGGCGGGGGTACAGCGCCTCTATATCGCCGGCAAGTTCAAGGCCGACGGAATCGACAGTAATATCCATGTCGGTGTCGATGTGGTTGCGACCCTGGAGCTCGCGCATGCGGAGCTGGGGATTGTTTGATGCGGTCGATTTTCGTTCCCTTCTTGTTGTCAGTTGGGGCTCTTGCGGCCATGGCACACGCGCAATCGGCCGATCCCGGCATCGCCGACGGGGCAAAGCTCACGGGCAGCTGGACTTGTAGTATGGAGCACGAAGGCGACGACCTGGTGGTCAAGATGACGGGCCATACCACGTATGGCAGAGACGGGCGGTATGAGGCCACCGGACTGGGTATCGTTCATTTTGACGATCCGGGCGACCAGGTACGTTGGGTCGCAACGTCTTCGGGATGGTATGCGCAAACCGGCGTGGAGGTGAGCTACTCCGACCTTGAAGTGTTTCCTCGAGCCTTGCCCCCGCTTGGGTTTGAAGACCTCCCGATGTCGGAAGTTGAGGATCTTTACATGGCTATTGTTGGCGGCATCGTGCAACAGCCTGACGGCCCTCAAACCTCGACGATCCTCGAACTGGATTCCCGCAATCTCATGATCAAGTCAGACGACAGCAAGCACATCTGGAACTGCCGTCGGCCCGCAGGAGGCGTCAGATGACCACATTCCCTGATTTTACCCAATTGGACCTTGGGTCGGTCGCCACCAGCGATGCGGACAGTTCTGACCGCACCTGGTCAACGCCGGAAGGCATCGATGTCCCGGCCACCTACAGCGCAGCCGATGTGGCCGGTCTCGACTGGCTTGATGATTTTCCCGGCCTGGCGCCGTTTGGCCGCGGCCCCTACCCGACCATGTACACCCAGCGGCCCTGGACAATCCGCCAATATGCCGGGTTTTCCACCGCCGAAGACTCCAACGCCTTTTACCGCCGCAATCTGGCCGCCGGCCAAAAGGGGCTCTCGGTCGCCTTCGATCTGGCCACCCATCGCGGATATGACAGTGACCATGTCCGTGTGAGCGGCGATGTCGGCATGGCGGGCGTCGCGATCGACTCGATCTACGATATGCGTACCCTTTTTAGTGGCATCCCGCTCGACAAGATGTCGGTTTCCATGACGATGAACGGCGCCGTACTGCCCATCATGGCGCTTTACATCGTCGCCGCCGAAGAACAGGGCGTCGGACCCGACAAACTGGCAGGGACCATTCAGAACGATATTCTGAAGGAGTTCATGGTTCGCAACACTTACATCTATCCGCCAAAGCCCAGCATGAGGATCATTTCAGACATCTTCGCCTACACGTCGACGAATATGCCGAAATTCAACTCCATTTCGATTTCCGGCTACCATATGCAGGAGGCTGGCGCGACGGCGGACCTGGAACTGGCGTACACGCTCGCCGATGGCATCGAATACATCCGCGCAGGCGTAGCAGCGGGCCTTGATGTGGATGCGTTCGCGCCGCGCCTCTCTTTCTTCTGGGCCATAGGCATGAACACGTTCATGGAAGTGGCAAAGATGCGGGCCGCGCGCCTGCTTTGGGCCAAACTGGTGCAGGACGAGTTCGCGCCGAAGACGACCAAGTCCATCAGCCTGCGAACACACTCGCAAACGTCCGGCTGGTCGCTGACGGCCCAGGATGTCTACAACAATGTGATCCGCACCTGCATGGAGGCCATTGCGGCGGCCGGCGGGCAAACCCAGAGCCTCCACACAAACAGCTTCGATGAGGCGCTCGCCCTGCCGACGGACTTTTCGGCCCGGATTGCGCGCAACACCCAGCTCTTCCTGCAACAGGAAGGCGGCGCGGCCCAGACCATCGATCCGTGGGGCGGCAGCTATTATGTCGAGAAGCTGACCAATGATCTCGCCCTGAAGGCCATGTCACACATCCGCGAAGTGGAAGACATGGGCGGAATGGCCAAGGCCATAGAACAGGGCTTGCCGAAGCTGCGTATTGAAGAGGCCGCCGCGCGCACCCAGGCACGGATCGACAGCGGCGAGCAGACCGTGGTTGGCGTCAATAAATTCCAACTCGACGAGGATGAAGACGTGCCGGTGCTGAAAGTGGACAATGCCACCGTGCGCCGCATGCAGCTGGACAAACTCTCTCGCCTCAAGGCCGAGCGGGACCAGGGCGCGGTGGAATCCGCCTTGAACGCCATTGACAATGCCGCTGCTGGAACTGAGAGCAACCTGCTGGCTCTCGCCGTCGAGGCCGCCCGGGCCAAGGCGACAGTCGGCGAGATTTCAGAAGCCGTAGAGCGCAGCCAGGGTCGCCACACCGCCGTCATCCGCTCAATTCAGGGGGTGTATGGCGGCGGCGTAAAGAACGATTACACAGCCAAATCCGCCGCTGACGCCGCCGCTGCATTTGAAAAAGCTGAAGGCCGCAAGCCCAAGATCTACATCGCCAAGATGGGACAGGACGGCCATGACCGAGGCCAGAAAGTCGTCGCCTCAGCGCTCATGGACCTCGGTTGGGAGGTCGAGATTGGACCGCTCTTCCAGACCCCGGAAGAAGCTGCCAAAGCAGCCCGCGATGCCGGCGTGGACGTCGTCGCTGCGTCTTCCCTGGCAGCGGGTCATTTGACCCTGGTGCCAGAACTCAAACGCGCACTTGGCAATGAAGGCGCCATGGCGACCAAGATCATGGTCGGCGGCGTGATCCCGCCCGACGATTTCGACGCCCTGCGCGCCGCCGGTGCGGCTGCCATCTTCCCTCCGGGCACGGTCATCGCAGATGCGGCGCTGAAGATGCTGGCCGCGTTGGATGAGAACGGCGAACCCGGCGTCGCAGCGGAGTAAGCAGCGTGGCCGTGAGAACAACGACCGCAATGCGCGCTGCACTCGCTCTTACCGCGGGAATTGGCACGATAGTCTTTTTGGCCTGGCTACCTTTGCAGTTTACGGCTGTTTTGGTCGTAATGGGCTCCGACGCGAGCAACATAGAGCCAGCCTCGTCAACATTGACCTTGTCGAGCTTGTTTTTCTTCGGGTTTTTCGGGTGGATGATCGTGCCTGTCGCGGGGGTGCTTTGGGCATTCTTCGCTCGGTTTTTTCAATCGAAGCCTTCTCTGGCTGTTTTTCAGTCTTTTGTGCGGATTGGGATTTGCCATCATCGCAGGCGGACTCCACGTCGGAAGGAATACCGACTGGTCTGACATGGAAGGCAATTCGATGCTCTTCATCATTGTCGTTCTGCTGTGTGGTGGAACGGCGGGATGGATGGTGGCTTACTCGGGGCGTCGCTAAGTCCGTCCGCTTAGGGCGTCAGGCTTCTCGAACTGGGAAAACCCCAACCTTGTTCGTTCAGAGAATTTTCGCACCTCTCTGCCAATCTTCAAGGATGGCGGGCTTTAAAACCATACTCCTCCTCGGTGATGCGCGCATGGCGTTTCCGGTGGCCAAGGCGCTTTCCAAGGCCGGTCATACCGTCTGTGCGGGCGTGTCGATCTTTAGCAACTATTTCGAATGGTCGCGCTATGTGTCGAAATCCTTCCGGCATGCCTCTATGGAGCCCGGCACAGATGAACCCCTGCCCGCCGTTCGCGAGTGGCTGGAGGACAATCCGGTCGACGCGATCCAACCCGTCAGCGAGGCGGGTCTGCGCTTCCTGACTCGCCATCGCGCCCTTTTTGAAGACAAAGCCACACTTGTCATGGCGTCGGACGAGGCGATCAGAACCGCGGGCGATAAACCGGCCATGTTCGACCTCTGCGTGGATCAGGGCGTCGCTCTGGCACCCTTCCGAAAGGTCGCCTCCATTGCAGACATCGAAGCGGCGATTGATGATATTGATTATCCGTTCATTCTTAAGCCCGCGACGGTGGATGACGAGCTTTTTGGACGAAAAGCGCTGATCATGCACTGCGAGGAGGACTACAACGCTCTATTTCCGCAATGGCCTTGCAACCACCCCAACCTTCTATTGCAAAAGTATGTGACAGGGCCGCGCCACAGCGTCATCTTCACAGCAGACAAGGGTGAATTGCTTGGGGCGGTAGAGGTCTGCGCCGCGCGTACCCATGAGCATGACGGCACGGGATATACAACCTATGGTATCACGGTAGAGCCAACGCCTGCTGTACGAGACGGCACCGAGAAGATCGCTCGAGAGCTTGCCTATTCCGGCACCGGCTGCACCCAGTTCATCGTCTCGCCGAATGGCAAAGACATCACCTTTATGGAGGTGAACCCACGGGTCAGCCTTGCTCGCATCGCTTATTGTGCGGGCCTAGATCACCCAAATCTCGGACTGGCCGTCGCGTTTGGAGACGACATCGAAAGACCAAGCAACGCTTGGTCAATCACCGGCCGGGACATCGAATATGTCTGGACAAAGGGCGACCTCATGCTGACAGCAAAACTTATGAAAACACGTCAGTTGGGTCTTGCGACGACCGTCCAGAGACTTGGACGTATCGCGATCGACGCTGCGCGGTGCCATCATGCTATTTTCGACCCTTTGGATCCAGCACCCGCCTTGGGAACGTACGCCAATAAAGTCATCGCACCGTTCAGGCGTCATAGCCTTTAGCTTGCAACCTGCTGTATCCGTCACGATACCTTGTATAGAAACCGACGGAGCCCGAAACATGACAATCACCACAACCCCGACCATTCAGGGCCAGACCATCTCAAAATACCTCGGCATCGTCACCGGTGAGGTGATTATCGGCGCTCATCTCGGCAAGGACATTCTGGCGAGCTTCACCAACCTCGTCGGCGGACGCTCAGAAAGTTATGAGAGCACTATCCGCGAGTCTCGGCAGGGCGCCATCGAGGAAATGATGCGAGAGGCCCATAGCCTGGGCGCAAATGCGGTGGTTGGTGTGAAATTCGACTATCAAGTGATCGGCCAGGGCGGATCCATGATGATGGTGGCGGTTTGCGGCACCGCTGTCGTCGCGGACTAACGCTTATCGGCCAAGGCGTGCGTGGACACAGACATGACAAATCTCAAGACGTGGGCCGGTGGTTGCCATTGCGGCACGGTGCGGTTCGAAGTGGATCTTCCCAACGCCATCGAAGTTGAAGACTGCAATTGTTCGATCTGCGCCAAGAGTGGCAACATCCATGTCATTGTGCCGGCCAGCCGGTTCCGGCTCTTGAAGGGCGAAGAGGCCCTGACGCGCTATACGTTCAATTCAGGCAAGGCACAGCACCTGTTCTGCAAGACCTGCGGTGTGAAAAGCTTCTACATCCCGCGGTCCAATCCCGACGGCTACGCCGTGACGTATCGCTGCCTGGATGATTGGATGGACCTTGATGTGACCATCACACCATTTGATGGCAAGAACTGGGAGGCCAACGCCGCCCGTTTGGCGCACAAATCCAAAGACTAAATGGCGATCAATCTCTGGGTGGAGGCTGTGGCGGTCGGCCGCCAGGGCCACCTCGGGATTGGAACTGACCAATCGGCGCGCTGCGTTCGATCGAAACGGCCAATGCCTCGCGTTGCTCTGGCGTCAAGCGCGCCATACTGGCGGCCAGGGCATCTTGCACCACGGCCTGCAGTTCAAAGTCCGCATCGCGCAGTGCCGCCATGGCGTCTCGAACGCGCGCTTCATCATAGGGTTCCGCGGTCATGGCCTGGCTGAGTGCGATGCGCGCCCTGTTGCGGGCAATCATGGTGTCACGGTTCTCACGAAGGGTCTCGCTGAACATTCGGCCAAGTTCGATCCGTTCGCGCGGCGAAACACTGTCCAGGATACGTCGTGCGACACGGGCTTCGGTAGGTGTACCAACGGCTGCCATATCGGGCGGTGGCTGCCCGGCACGCCCGATCATTCGCCCGCCAACGATACCGATGAGCAGCATGTTGATCATCAGGGAGATGACCAGAAATATGGATACGCTCCTGGTGTTGCCGGTCTCACTCATTCGTTTGTCTCATCCAGAATATCGCTGAGCGAACTCACCCCGAACGCGGCGTAAATCGCGGAATCATCGGTATACGTCTGCGTGCCTGCGGACGCCGTGCCCAACCCAACGCCCAGCCCCACCACCAGGCTTGCCGCAGCAGCCGACACCTGCATCGCCCATTTCGGACCGAGCAAGGCTTCAAGCCATGATACTTTTGCGGGACTTGAAACGTCTCGACTTGGTGCACCGTCCAAAATGGAGGCCATCAAACGATCTGGCGCATCCACAGGTTCCAGGTTCGCCAGCAGGGCATCTAGCGGCGCGAACGTCGCCAGCATGGTTTCCACAGCCTCAGAGGGCGCCGACAAGGCTGCACGCCCGGCTGCTCGCTCGGATTCTGGCCAAGTCCGCGGATCCGTTCCGTAAGCTTCAATCAGCTCTATGATGCGTTCATCGGTCAACATATTCCTCACCGCCTAAACAACGGCCCCATGCTTATCTAACAGATTGGCGCGCAATTTCCGTCGCGCGCGGGCCAAAAGACTTTCAAGCGCCTCGACGCTGATCTCCAAAATCTCCGCCGCTTCGATGTTTGTGTGCTCTTCAATACCGCAAAGTGTGAGCGCTTCGCATTGGCGCGGTGGCAACGCTTCTATAGCGTCTTGCAGCACTGTGAGCCGTTCTTTTTGTTCCGCCAGTTCATCTGGTCTGAGATTGCCATCGATTTGCTCAGGCAGTTCATCCACCGTGGTCTCACGACGCTTCCGGCCGAGGTCCCGGCAAAGATTGAGCGTGACCCGGTAGAGCCAAGTCGACAGTTTCGCACGCGGCTCCCATCCCTCCAGAACCTTCCACATCCGCAAGAACGCCTCCTGGGTAATGTCTTCAGCCAGCGCCTCATCGCGCACCAAACGGCGGGCAAGCGCATATACTTTCGGCGTGTGGCGGGCCACCAACGCCGATTGCGCCAGCCGATTGCCGGCGGCAGCCGCACGAATTTCATCAAGCTCGGACAAGGCGCTCACAGTGCCTGTTGCTTTGCGCGAAATCGGCGGAGCTGGAAAGGGGGGCCTTCAGCCTGCTCCGCCGTTCGCCGCCGCGCCCTGATCGACAAATGTCAGGTCAGAGCGCGGCACGTTTGCTTATCGATTATTCAGCTTCTCCGCGGCCGGGTCCGCGTTTCCCGCCATGCGCGCCGCGGTGTTCGCGCATTTGATCGCGGGCGGATTCACGCTCTTCTTGCGTGATCACACCGTCGCCATCCACGTCGATGCGCTCGAACATGCCGCCTTCACGGCCGCCGGTTTCATCTGATGTCAGCACGCCATCGCCATTGGCGTCGGCCCTGTCGAACATGGCCTGCTGGCGGTCTGCCATGCGTTGCTCTCGCTCAGCGTCGATAGATGCTGTAAATTCTTCGAACGAGACCGCGCCGTCGCCATTGAGGTCTGAGCTTTCGAACCGGTCAGCCTGGACCTGGTCGACTTCAGAACGGGTGATGTCACCATCGCCATTGAGATCGAACCGTTCGGCCATGCTTGGGCGATCAGGACGGTCAGGGCGTTGGCCGTCAGCGGCCTGGGCGATTGCAACACCTGCGGTGAGGCTGGCAATCATTGCGGCGGGGAGGATGAGTGTGCGAGCGAATTTCATGGACAGTCTCCTTTTGTCGTATCTGTCCCTCATTCAACGCAGCGATTCTGGAACTCCGTCGCACGGACTGCTTAAAGTCCTGATAGGGCTTCCATCACAGTAGATTTCTGCTTCAAAATCAGCGCTTCAAGCGCAGGGAAATCATCGATACGAACCGCCCGGCACAACCGATCACGCAGACCAACACTGAAGCTTCCGGGATCTGGATCGCCCACCGCGATGGCTAAAACCTGTCGAATCGAGGTGAGATCAATCCAGGCAGACGAAAGCTGTTCCATCACTTCGCGCTCGCTTGGCCGTTCCTGGGCCAACTGATCAAAGGCCGCGAGCATATCTGGCGCGATGGCGAGCGCCCCGCCCCTCTCCAGCAGCCGGCGTTGAACATGGAACTCGATATCAGTCAGCCCGCCTGCATCAAGTTTCAGATCCCAGAGCCCTTTTCCGGGTTTCTCATTGTGAAGACGCCCGCGCATGTCGGCGATATCCACAGCGATACTGGCCCGGCCTGATCGCTCATCAATCGCGCTAAGAGCAACCTCTCGCGTCTTCATCGCAAGGGCGCTATCGCCAGCAGTGTGGCGCATGCGGGTCAGCGCCATATGCTCCCATGTCCAGGCATCATTGTGGTGGTAGACGTCAAACGCGGGTAGCCGTACCGCAACCGGACCGGACCGGCCCGACGGTCTAAGACGCAAATCGACTTCATAAAGAAGGCCTTCGGCTGTTGGCGCTGAAAGGGCCGTGACCAAACGTTGTGTAAACCGGGTGAACCACGCTTGCGCCGAGCCGTCCTGTCCATCTGCGAGATCGTAGATCACAAGGAGATCCAGATCAGATGCCGCCGTCAATTCGCCAGCGCCTAAAGACCCCATGCCAAAGACACACCACTGCCCCGGCGCCGCTCCAAACCGGCGCTCAGTTTCACGCGCAGCCGCCTTCGCCATGGACTGAACCATTTGATCTGCCAGATGCGTCCATGCCGCGGCCGCATCGCGGGCATTCAACAACCCGTTCAAGAGTCTATGGCCGATCAGGAATGTCTGATCGCGGTGAAACCGCCGGGCCTGATCGATGGCCTCTTCAAACGGTCTGTCATCATCCAGTTCGAAAACTCCATCACCCGGATCCGTAAGCAAAGCTTCGAGAAGGTTCGGACGACGGGCAAGAATGTTTGCCAACCGTGGGGCAATCGCGAGCGTCGAAACAAGATCGCTCAAAATGTCAGGTTCCGCCTCCAGCATCGAAAGCACCTGAATGCCGGCATTCAGCCCCTCGAAAAACCGGGTGAATTGCGCAAAGGCTTGGGTGGGCTCCCCGGTAAGCGACATCGCCAACAAGAGTTGGGGTGTAATCGCGGTCAGCAGTTCCTGGCCTCGCCGGGAACGTGTCGCGGCGACATTTCCGTAATGCCATTTGCGCATGCGGGCGACTACATCGGCCGGGCGACCAAAGCCCAGCCGCGCCAGCGTTGCCAGCGTACCCGGGTCATCATCCACTCCCGTGAAAACGAGATTTCCGAGCTGCTCGGCCGGGCCAGTCGACTGATCTTTCGCAAACAGGTCGCGATATATGTCCATGACGCGCTGACGGACCTTCAAAACGCCTCGGTCGAGTTCTTCAAGATCGCCGAATCCCATCAACCGTGCCACCGCCAGACGCCGCTCATCGGACTGCGGCAGGGTGTGGGTCTGCTCATCGTTCAACATCTGGACCCTGTGCTCGAGCGATCTGAGAACGCGGTAGGCCGACACAAGATCAGTCGTCACCTCATCGGAAACGTGGCCATGCGCGCGCAGGGCCTCAAGGGCATCAACGGTCTTTGGGATCCGCAGATCCGGATCTCGCCCACCGATGATCACCTGCTGAGTCTGCGCGAAGAACTCAATCTCGCGGATTCCGCCCGCGCCAAGTTTAACATCAAAGCCGCCAGCGCCGTCACAGTCTTCAATCTGGTCATTGATCATTCGCTTGATGGCGTGAACGTCGGCCAGCGCCCAGTAATCCAGGTGCCTGCGCCAGATGAACGGCGCCATCACATCCTGAAACGCCGCCGCGGCCTCCAAGTCACCAGCACACGGACGCGCCTTGATCCACGCCATGCGTTCCCAGTTTTGACCCACGCTTTGATAATAGTTTTCAGCCCGCTTTGTGGACACCGCAACCGGCGTCGAACCGGGGTCAGGACGCAAGCGCAGATCGGTTCGAAAAACGTATCCATCCTCGGTTTGAGTATCCAGCAGACGGCAGACATCCTTGACCACACGCACGCCGGTATCGACCGGGCCGCGGTCGCCACCGCTGAAACGGTCCGGGTTGAAGAATGCGGCCATATCGATGTCGCTGCTATAGTTCAGCTCGAACGCGCCCATCTTGCCGAAAGCTATGATGAAGAGCCCATCGATGCTGACGCCCCGCGCTGCCGAGGCTGTCGCGAGGGCGCAAACAACGCTGGCATCCGCAAGACGCGTCAGAGCCGCTGTCACATCATCAACGCCCCAACGGATTGAAAGGTCGAGCAATGCAATGATCAGGTGCGCACGGCGTTTCAATCGCCGCAGTCGCGACATGGCGGTGTCCATGTCCCAAGGGTCCTTCGCCGCGGCATCGAGCGTCGAGAATATGCGTCCCAGTTCAGTTTCCAGTGCGTCGAACCCGCTCAGATCCAAATCGGCACCATCCCGGCTGAGCAGTCGGCCGAGATAAGGCGCAAACTCACCCGCAAGCTTTGCGCAAGCTTCCGGCGTGTCACCGAGGGGGCGCGGCATCTGCGATTC
>JBCCAA010000018.1:0-44781 GCA_039815055.1 Pseudomonadota bacterium
CGCGGCACTCAAGACGCGCCGCGCGGTGTTTTGGTGAAGGTGCCCAAGCCCATGCAGAACACAAAGATTGATCTGCCAACGCTGGGGGTCTCGACACTACAGCGCATCCGTGCGGCAGGCCTTGCCGGTGCCGCCTTTGAAGGCGGCCGCGCGCTCCTGATCGACCGGGAAGATATGGAAGCCTTCTGCGTCGCTGAGGGCGTGTTCCTTTATGGCCTGGATGCCCTGCCGTGAAACTTCATCTCACCGCGACTGAGCCTTCAGGCGACCTGCTGGGCCGCGAAGTTATAGACGTTCTACGTACCCGCAATCCAGGCATTGAGTTGATGGGCATTGGCGGAGCTGAAATGGCCAGCGTGGGTGTATCCTCAGATATTGATCCGTCTGAGATCGCTATTCTTGGCATTTTGGAAGGCGTTAAAATCTATGGAAAAGTGCTGGAGCTGGTTGAAGCGACGACCGAGCACATTATTGCAGCCGAACCCGACGCGGCCATCTTGATCGACAGCTGGGGGTTTACAATCCGCGTCGCCCAGCGCTTGCGCACCCGCGCCCCGCATATTCGCCTGGTGAAGCTGGTTGGTCCGCAGGTTTGGGCGTCGCGGTCCGGACGGGCGAAGAAAATCGCGGCGAGTTTTGATCAGGTCTTGTGCCTGCATCAGATCGAAATTCCGCACTATGACGGCACCGGCATCGAGACTGCTGTCATTGGCAACCCTGCGCTGTCTCGCACGGTTCAGGGCGACGGTGTACGCTTTCGACAGTCCATGGGACTCGCGTCGGACAAACCAATCGTGCTGATCTTGCCCGGCAGCCGCGGGTCTGAAGTACGCAATGTCGCCCCGACCCTGGTGGAGGCGGCGCTGGCCGTGAAGGCGGCGCGCCCCGATGTCCAGCTGGTTGCAGCGCCCGCCTCGGCCATCTCTGCAGCGTTCACGGAAAGTCTGCCGGGTGGCGCCCCGATCACCGTCACAGATAGTCAATCGGTCCGTTATGATGCGATGGCGGCTGCGGATCTGGCCCTGGCCTGCAGTGGAACGGTGACGACGGAATTGGCCATGCAGGGTACGCCCATGCTGGTTGCCTATAAGCTCGGTTGGATAACTTGGGCGATTGCTAATTACTTCCTCTACAAGCCCAAACACATCACCCTTCTCAACATTGCCATGGATGACACCGACATCGTTCCGGAGTTCTTACAGGCCAAGATGCAGCCCGAAACCATTGCCGATGCTGCGCTTGAGCTCCTGGCTGATCCAGCGCGGCTGGCATCCCAGGTCGCCGCCCAGAATGAGGCGCTCAAGGTCATGGGACGAGGGCGCGCGCCGACGGCAGAGAAAGCTGCCGATGCGATTCTGACCGGGCTGGCTGGTTAAACATCCGAAGCTTATGCAGTCTATTGAGGGAGTTTTTAGCAGCTCTGCGCTTTGGATAAAAAAACCCGGCACATCAGCGTTAGACCGATGCACCGGGCAAGTTTCAGGTGTTCGAGAGCGGGTTACTCGGCCGCTTCGAACTGGTTCATGGTATTGTGAGCGCCGCCGGCTTTCAACGCGCGCTCACCGGCAACCATTTCCTTGAAGGTGTCACCAAGATCAGAACCAACTTCGTGCTGGTGTTTCACAGCAGAGACACCCCGGCGGATTTCTTCGCGCTGCACGTTCTTCACATAAGCCAGCATCTTCTCGTCGCCGAAGTAGCCATTCGACAGCTCGTCCATGCCTTTGGCGGTGAGGTGGAACGTCGGCAGAGTGATAAGGTTGTGGAACACGCCGGCGCGGGCCGAGATGTCGGTCTGGAAGCTTTGCAAGCGTGCATCGGCTTCAAGTCCCAGCTCAGAGCCGTCCAGAGACGCTGACATCAGGGCATTGTCGGCAGGATAGTCATCTTCGCTGATCTTGCCTTCCGCAATCCACTGTTCGCGCACCTGCTTGCGAAGGTTGAGCGTCCAGTTGAAGCTTGGACTGTTGTTGTAAGCCAGCTTCGCGTTTGGAATGACTTCACGGATGGCGTTCACCATCGAAGCAATGTCGTCCACGTTTGGCGTCGCTGTTTCGATCCACAACAGGTCGGCGCCGCCGTCGCGGAGCGAACTGATGCAGTCTTCGATCACGCGTTCACGACCGGTGTTTTCTTTGAACTTGTAGAGGCCGTTCGGCATGCGAATCGGGCGCACGACTTTGCCATCGCGTTGCAGGGCGACCTCGCCTTCTTTCAGCGGATTGGCGTCCGTGATCTCTTCGGTTTCAACCCATTTGATGTACTCAGCGGCCGAATCGCCTGGCTCGAGCGACACCGGAATTTTCTGGGTCAGGCCAGCGCCCAGGCTGTCGGTGCGCGCCACGATGACGCCGTCATCCACGCCAAGCTCTTCAAACGCCATACGGCAGGCGCGCAGCTTTGTGATGAAGTCCTCGCGCGGCACGGTAACTTTGCCGTCCTGGTGGCCGCACTGTTTGGCATCAGACACCTGGTTTTCGATCTGCAGACAGCAAGCACCCGCAAGGATCAGCTCTTTGGCCAGAAGATAGGTTGCGTGCTCATTGCCGAAACCGGCATCGATGTCAGCGATGATCGGCACGACGTGGCTTTCGAACCCGTCGATACGCGAGATGATCTCATTCTGGGCATTTAGATCCGCACCGGCGTCGCGTGAAGCAGCAAGTTCCTGGAAGAGGTCATTAAGCGCCACTTCGTCGGCCTGGCGCAGGGAGGTGTAGATCTCCCTGATCAGGTCGGTAACCGCGGTTTTCTCGTGCATGGACTGGTCTGGCAGGTGACCAAAGCTGTTGCGCAGGCCGGCAACCATCCAACCGGAAAGATAAATATAAGTGCCTTTGGCCGTGCCGCGCATGCGCTTTACCGCCTTGATCTTCTGGTGCGCGTGGAAGCCCGACCAGCAACCGAGGGACTGGGTGAATTTCGAGGAATCCTCGTCATAGGCAGCCATGTCGGCACGCATTACGGTGGACATGTCTTTCGCAATGTCCAGGTGGGTGTTGTACGTGTTCTGGATCTTCAGCTGAACAACGTCTTCAACGCTGATGCCTGAGCTGGTTTGACCTTCAGGGTAGCGCTTAAGCGCCTCTTGCAAGAGCTGGTTGTAAGTCGGTCGATTAGTCATGGAGTTATCCTCTACGGGTATCAGTTTTTGGGAGTTAGGAGACGGCGCGCAGCGCGTCGTATGCCGGAAGGGTCAGGAAATCGGCGAGGGTTTCGCCGGTCGCTGTATCAACAAAGATCTCGGTGGCTTCGGGGTAGCGACCCTCAGCAAAGGCGGAGTCGCCAAGCGCTGTCTTGATTTTGGACACTTCGTCTTCAAGCAAGCGATCGAAAGCCACGCGGTCAAAGGTCTGCGAGGCGCCATCGGCCGTTTTGTAGCGGCTGCCATGGTGCATCCACTGCCACAATTGGCTGCGGGAGATTTCAGCCGTTGCCGCATCTTCCATCAAATTGTGGATCGGGACAGCGCCTCGGCCATTCAACCAGGCGGCCGTGTACTCAATACCGACGGAGATGTTGGTGCGAATGCCTGCTTCGGTAATGTCACCGGTGTGAGGCGTCAGAAGGGATTGAGCTGTTATGGTCGGCATCTGACGCTGGCTGCGCACCTGGTTGGGCTGGGGCATGGCTGCGTCAAACACATCCATGGCGACTGGCACCAAGTCTGGGTGCGCCACCCATGTGCCGTCGTGGCCCTGGTCAGCTTCACGTTTCTTGTCGGCGCGCACTTTGTCAAAGGCTGCTTCATTGGCTGCCTCATCGCCTTTCACTGGAATCTGGGCGGCCATTCCGCCCATGGCGTGGGCACGGCGACGGTGACAGGTCTTGATCAGCAAGAGCGAGTAGGCCTTCAAGAAAGCCCGGTCCATGCCAACCTGTGCCCGGTCGGGCAGCACGTATTCGCTGTGGAGCGCGAGCGTCTTGATATAGCTGAAGATGTAGTCCCAGCGCCCGCAGTTCAGACCAACAATGTGGTTGCGCAGCACATACAGGATTTCATCCATCTGGAAGGCCGCTGGCAGGGTCTCGATCAGCACGGTCGCCTTGATCGTTCCGTGGGGAATGCCGAGCGCCGCCTGGGCGAAGTTGAACACATCATTCCACAATCGCGCTTCTTGATAGTGCTCGATCTTTGGCAGGTAATAGAACGGACCCTTGCCCTGTTCCACAAGCGCTTTGGCATTGTGGAAGAAGTGCAGGCCAAAATCGAACAGGCTGCCCGACATAGGATTGCCGTCGACATGGACGTGAGCCTCTTCCAGGTGCCAGCCGCGCGGACGAACGATCATCGTCGCGGTTTCATCGTTCAAGCTATATGATTTGCCGCGCGCTTCATCTTCGAACGCCAGCGTGCCAGCCGCGTAGTCCTGCATGTTAGCCTGACCGTCGAGCATGTTGGTGAAGGTCGGCGAGGAGGCATCCTCGAAATCTGCCATGAACATTTTCGCGCCGGAGTTCAGTGCGTTGATCATCATCTTGCGATCCACGGGACCGGTGATCTCGACCCGTCGATCCTGTAGCAGATTTGGCACAGATGCCACTTCCCAGACGGATTGGCGGATATGGTCCGTCTCAGCGAGGAAGTCTGGCATTTCGCCATCATCATAGCGCATTTGCGCAAGTTTACGGTTCTCAAGAATCAACCGTCTCTGGGGGCCAAACCGGCGTTCCAGATCAGCAATGAATAATAGCGCGGTGTGGGACAGCACATGTGAATAGTCGGCTGGAACGCCTCCGGGCACCTCTGCAGGACGGCGGTGACGCGGGGTTGGCTTCTTGGTTGAGCCCTGATCTTGGGTCTGTGTGTCGGACATAGTAAGTTCCTGCCTTTATTGATGTGTGCACAATATTTACAATTTTTATGCCTTATCTATAGGCAATTGTAATTATTGGGTTTAATTGTAAATCTTGTAAAATAAATTTTGTAAGGTCTGTAATTGTTGTTATGGCTGAGAACAGTAAGAGAAAACTCATGATAGGCCCACGCGTGAAGCGGCTCCGCACCATGCTGGACCTCACGCAGGCGGAGTTTGCACGCCGGTTGGAGGTGTCTTCGACTTATGTGAATTTAATCGAGCGGAATCAGCGACCTGTCAGCGCGGCAGTGCTGCTCAAACTCGCCGAGGAGTTTGACATCAATGTCTCTGACCTGGCCCAGGACAGCGATGCTGCCCTCGTTGATGAGCTCAAAAGCGCACTTCGTGACCCGGTGTTTGGCGAAATTCAGGTGCCCAAGAGTGAGATCGAACAGCTGGTGGGCGCCAGCCCTGACACCATCAAAGCGATGCTGCGTTTGCACGACCGCTATCGCCAATTGGCGCTGAGCACCTATTCCGACGCTAACCCGCTGGCGGATCGGGAGAAAGTCGAGCTTCTCGAAGAATCAGCTCGCCCTGTGGAGACGGTCCGCCAGTTTATGCACGAGCGGCGCAATTACTTCGCGCCGTTGGACGATGCTGCATCGCAGTTTCACGCCGACCTGACGGCAGGCGGTAAAAATATCGATACTGCGGTGCTGGAGCGATTGGAGCAGGAACACAAACTCCGCGTTCGCACGCTGCCGACGTCAGCAATGCCTTCCTCGTTTCGGTACTTTGATCGTCATCGCGCAGGCATAGACGTTTCTGAACTGCTGCACCCCACAGGCAGACGCTTCCAACTTGCCTTTCAGTTGGCGCTCATCGAACACGGCAATCTGATTGAAGACCTCATTGCTGGCGCAGGCTTTCGCGATGATAGCGTGATCGGCCTCACCCGCGTGTCGCTGACGAACTATTTCGCCGCTGCTCTGCTCATGCCCTACAAGACGTTCCTGCGGGCGTGCGAGGAAACCCGATACGACGTCGACCTGGTCAGCCATCGGTTCAGCACGAGCTTCGAGCAAACCGCGCACAGGCTGACGACCCTTCAGAAGCCCGGAGCGAGCGGGATCCCTTTCTTTTTCATTCGCATTGATATGGCCGGAAACGTGTCGAAGCGCTTCAGTGCAGGCCAGTTCCACTTTTCAAAGTTTGGTGGGGCCTGCCCAAAATGGAACATCCACAAAACCTTTGCCCAGCCGGGCGAGACGCTGACCCAGATCATCCAGATGCCGGATGACACCAGCTATCTGTCGATATCAAAGGCGATTTCACGCTCGCTTGGCCACCACGGCCGCCCGCCGGCAAAAGTCGCCATTGGGCTGGGTTGCAACCTGTCTTACGCCAAGAAACTTACGTATTTTGATCAGCTGGACGTTGCCAAAAGCGAGGCCACCCAGATTGGCGTGAACTGCTATCTTTGTGATCGGCAGAACTGTGCGTCGCGAGCCCATGCGCCGCTGAACCGGAAGCTGCGCTTTGACGCCCATGCGCGCGGCGTTTCGCTCTACGAGTTCGAGCCGGTCTTGCAAAAATCGAGATCAGAATCCTAGTCTTTACAGATTGAGCCCGGCCCTAACGGCTGTCGCCGGACACGTCATAGAACAGCGAGAATTGTATCGGCAGGGCATCGCGAATATACTGCTGCACAAACAGATTGTGGTTCGCAATCGCCGAGCGCGGAACATAGACCACGTCAAACCGCTGAAGGGGTAGCCAGTTTGCGTCGGACGGGTCTTCCAATCCACCGCTCAGGTCCAGAACTGCAGTGCGCACCTCTCCGCCCGGCATGCGCCGCATCACGAAAATCTCGCTATTAGCGTCATTTGTTGTCCCACCTGCCATCAAGATCGCCTGGAGCGGATCGATGGTGCCAGGCATCTCGAACGCGCCGGGACTGGCCACCGCGCCGCCAACAAACACTTGCTGGCTGGAGAACTCGGTCACCAGGAGATCAAGCGTCGGGTCGCGCAGTTCTTCCGCATAAGCCGCTCGAGCATGTGCTGCGACAGCTTCCGGCGTGCGCGCGGCGGCCATAATCGGCGCAATTAAGGGCAAGCGCAGGCGTCCATCCGGGCCGATTGCGGCGCTGCGCGAGAGTTCAGGTGCAGAATAGACGGTCAGCTCCAGCGTATCGCCGGGCGCCAAAAGGTAAGACGCGTCATTGCGATCAGAGCGTGGCCAGTCTGCAACCGGGAAATTAGAACTTGGTTCAGGAGACAGGGCGCAGCCGACAATAACAAGCGGCGCGGCAACCAGCACAGACAGGCGGGATGGCATGAGGCTTGGCTCCGTTTAATCCAACCTCGGCATCCCTGCGCAGATACGGTTAAGGATTTGTCAAACGCACACGGTCAGGAACAGACGTTGAATGGGCACTTGCCCGATGGCCATCGAGAGACGCTTCCTATGAGCGACCGGCAAGCTGCCACCCGCAAATGGCAATACGGCGAGCCTGCACCTTCGCGGCCGCGTCTCGGTCTTGTGGATATTGTTGTACTGCTTTGGCGAGCCAAATGGTTGATGGGGCTTGTGTTCCTGGCGATCTCTGCGGTGGCCATTTATGGCGCGATGCAATTGTCTACGAGCTATTCGGCCAGTGCCAGATTGCTGGTGAAGCTGGACGATTTCTACGTTTACCGTCCGCTCGCTGGCGGCGGTGCGCCTGGAACCGCGCTTGATCAGGATCAGATCATCCAGGCCGAATTGGAGTTTCTGCAGAGCCCAACCGTATTTGAAACAGTGATCGACGACATCGGGTTCGCTGCCATTTATCCGGACATTGAAGCCGACCGCGTCGCAGAGATTGCCAACGATCCGACGGCGCGACGTGAAGCGAATGATACCTCAGCAGCCATGGCTGCGTTGCAGCTCCAAGAAGATTTCGGCGCAAGCGCAGCGCCAGACAATCCGATTCTGTTCACCCATTTTGAGCACACAGACCCGGCGATGGCGGCGGACCTGCTAAACCGCATTCTTGCCTCTTATCTGCAATATCGGTCGGACGTGTTGACCGATACCAGCACCGATGGTTTCGGGCTGAAACGTCGGGAGTTTGAAGCCCAGCTTTCACTGGTTCAAGCTGAGGTCGCCGGGTTTCGCGCCGCCCATGGGGTGACGGACCTGCCGAGCGAGCGCGACAGCCTGCGGCGCCGGCTCGAGGCTGTCCAGATCGATCTCACCAACGCAAAATCCAATGCGCGCGCCCTTGGCACACAGCTCACGGCCGTCCGGTTGCAGTTGAACGCCACGCCGGCGAGTATGGACCTGTTTACCGAGGATGCCTCTCGTGAGGCGCTTGTGGCGCTCGAGATTGAACGCCAGGATCTATTGTCGCGATATCAACCAGACTCCCAGCCGGTAATCAATATCAATAGGCAAATACTGCAGCTCCAAACCTTCCTTGAGCGCCGTGAAACCGGTGCGGGTATCGTGCGACGTGGCCCGAATCCGCTGTTCCAGGATCTCGAACAACGTCTGGCCGAGCTGGAGGCTCAATCCCTGGCCGCCAATGAGACCGTTGGGGCGCTGGATCGCGAAGCGACCCGTTTGTCTCAGCGAACGGCCGAGCTGGCCGGGCTTGAGCCGACATGGGACGGTCTCATGCGCCGCTCCAGCCTGGCTGAGTCCAACGCCATTGATTACGCCGCCCGGGAAACCGAGGCGCGCAACAGAGCTGACCTGGCTGCTGACATTGCAGGAAGCGTCAGAGTGCTCGAGGCGGCGCGGTCACCCGTTGAAGGCTCCAGCTTGAAAGCGCCGGTTGTCGCTGTCGGCGTAGTGTTTGCCGGGTTTACTGCGCTCTGTCTGGGGCTGATGTTTGCTGTAACGCGCCGGGGCTTTGCAACACCGACCAGCGCGGAACGAACGCTCGGTATTCCTGTTCTCGCGGCGCTGCCGCCACAGGGATAAAAGCGGCGTTAACCATGACCCATTAGGCGGTCAGAACATGAAAGATGTCCGCAACACGCTCGGCGCTGTATGGCGCGCCGCCCAAATGGCTGGTCCGCCCGGCGGTGGCCGCGCGATCATGTTCGTGGGAACTTGCGAGCCAGCGGAGGTTTCGAGCCTGGCAGCGTCTTTTGCATGGCTCTGCGCTGAGCGAGGGCAGGGGCCGGTTTGGTTGCTTGACCTCGATTTTCGCAGCAATCCCATGTTCCAGGGCTTTGATGACGGATTTGCCGGAGATGCGGCCCGTCCAGGGAGGGCATTCGATGCACGTCTCGGCGGCCCACCGCTCTATTCGTCAACGTCCGGAGGCGCCGTGAAAACCCGCGTTGGCGCAGATCCAGACAAATTGCTCAGCTTCCATGCGGTTACAGGCTCCAGACTGCTGGTCAGCCGCTTCCGGACAGAAGCGCTGGCGCCCGGTCAAAGACTTGTATTCTCTCGCCAATCTGGTTGGTGGCGGGCTGCGCGAAGCAAGGCAGACTGGATCATCGTCCACGCCCCGCCCACGCAAGGGTCTGGCGCCGCCCTGTCCATGGCCGGTGATGTCGATGGCACGATCATGGCGATCGAGGCGGACAAGACCGGTCTGGACGCCGCGTTTGACCTGCGTGACGATGTTGAGGCCGAGGGTGGGCGTGTCATCGGCACCGTGATGACCGGCGTGCGCGGCGATGCCCGCTTTGCCACCAGGATCGCTGCGTGAGCACCGTCCAAACGCTTGAAACAAAATCCTCCGAACGCGCGGGATGGGTGACCTCACTGACCGTCCTGATCGTCGTGTTGTTCTCAGAAGGGCTGGTTCAGCGCCTTGTGGCACCTGAGATTGAAGCAGATGGCAATGTCATCCTACGTTTCATGTGGATTCCCGTTTATGCAGGCGTGATCGCGCTCTCGCTGAGCCGCATCAAGGACATCTTAGATCTTGCTTTGCGAACACCGGCGCTCATGGCGCTGGTTGCGCTGGCGGCTGTGTCGTTCGTTTGGTCCATCGAGCCGTCGTTGAGCTTTCGCCGTGGAATCTCGGTTTCGATGACCACACTGTTTGGGTTGTACCTGGCTGCGCGCCATGACTGGAGGGAGCTGCTGAAACTGCTTGGCGGGGTCTGGATATTCCTGGCGCTGATGAGCTTTCTCGCCGGGTTGGTTGCGCCAGGGTTTGCCAGGATGCAGGAGATACATCCCGGAACCTGGCGCGGCTTTTGGTTTGAGAAGAACACCCTTGGTGGTCATATGGCGCGCGCTGCCATTGTGTTTGCAGTTCTGGTTGCTCTGGATATCAAACGGCGTTGGTTCTGGGTCTGCGGCTTGGCCTTGGCCACCGGCCTGGTGATCCTCACCACATCCAAGACATCGCTTCTGGCCATCCTCATGGGGGTGTCCATCATCACAGGTGGGTTGATCGCTCAGCGAAGTCCGGTCTCGGCAATTGGGATGATCTGGCTGGGCGTGACGGGCACTGCTCTGGGCGGCGGCGTCCTCTATCTGTATCCAGAAGCGTTCTTCGAACTCATCGGGAAAGACCCCTCGCTCACAGGCCGCACAGAAATCTGGTCGGCTTTGGGTAGCGCCATCGCGGATCGTCCATGGCTGGGTTACGGCTATGGCGCCTTCTGGGCTGAAGGGTCAGATCCTGCAGATTGGGTTCGAAAGGCTGTACAGTGGGATGCGCCCACCGCCCATAATGGCTGGCTGGATGTGTGCCTGTCGGTCGGGCTTGTCGGCGTTGCGCTGTTCTCAATCAGCTTTGCCATGACCAGTTTTCGTGCCGTGACGCTGATGTTTCGCCATCGCTTTGGCTTGTTTGTCTTCGCCATGGTGACAACGCTCATGCTCTTTAGCCTGTCAGAGAGTATTTTTCTCGAACCCAACAACCTCGTCTGGGCAACTTATGTGGCGGTGGCTGCGATGTTGTCTAGAGGTGTCTCGCCGGACGAAGGGGTTACGCGCCTAACGGCGCTGTCCCGTCCGCGCTGGTGTCACAGGCGCGCGGCGCTGGAGATTTGAACTCTGGACTGTCAGCGCCGTAGAAACCGCGATGCTTCCACCAAAAAATCTTGCCGAGGCCTTGAGCTGCGCGATCATACCATTCGGCGCGGTTTTCCAATTGCAGGATGAACGCGCAAACGGATGCTGCTCCGAAAATACCAACCTGCCCGGCGCCGACAGCCATCCAGAAAGCGGTCTTTAGCCAACGATTTTCACCACCCGACTGGGCAAGATTGCTGGGGCCTGCGCCGTAAGACACTGCGCGTTGCAGTGTGTAGCTGAGTTTGGCGCGTGACGGGGGCACATGCTCGAACACCCGCGCGCAGGGTGACCAGGCAAATCCGCCGCCCTCCTTTTCAATGGTCTGAAACAAGAGATCATCCTCGCCGCCAGTCTCGTTTCGGGAGATGTCAAATAGCGGGCGCTTGAGTGGAACACGTGACAGATCGATCAGTGCGTTACCGCAGCCAAAGAACCGGTCGATGGGTCCATCTTCTGCCTCGAGCGTTCTGGCAAAGAACCGCTTCAGGTAGCGCCGGTGTGCACGAATTTTTTCCGGTAATGCGGTGACTACCGGTCCGAACACCACAGCAGACGGGTGACGCTGGTGTGTGGCGATCAATGCATCAAGCCAGCGTTCCGGTGCCGTCTGGTCATCGTCCAGGAAAGCGATGAGGTTGGTATCGACGTGATGGATGGCGGTATTGCGCGCGTTCGCCACGCCGGGTTTCGGCTCATGGACGATTTTCATGTCTAACCGCTTCGGTGCGCGGATGGCTAATCCCGCAGCTACATCCAACGCAGACCCGTCGGGATCATTGTCGACGATCAGGACTTTGACATTGCAGTGCTTCAGCTTGCTTTGGCTGAACACGCTTTCAACAGCTCTGGTCAATCCGGTCGTTCGACGAAAGGTCGGAATGACCACTGTGACGGGGGGGCATTCAATCATGGCTCGCGTGCCTCACACATTTTTTGGGCCTCCGACATGGTCAGCAATTCAGCGCCGGCATCGCGTGCGGCACGTGCAGCCCGGGCCAGATGGCGCGGGCGAACGCCGAACGGGCTTGGCCGCAACGAGACATCATGGGTAAACACCACAAGCCACAGACCCTGTTGGGCTGCGACGTCGATGGCGTTCAGCACCGCTTTCAGACTTTCCGGGTCTGGAGTCATTTCCACCGCACGGAGTTGCATCCGGTCTGAGCCCTTGCCGTTGATACCGGACAGAACGCCACGCGCCGCCGTGAAGCGCTCACGCAGCGACCGCTTCAGTGGCAGGCTGGTCTCGCCATACGGATAGGCAAACTGGCGAACAGCGCCGGGCACTCCCATGGTACTGAGCTGGGTCAGATTATGGGCGATGTCGTTGAGGATGCGGGGGATGCGTTCCTGCGCGCAATCAAGATGGGTGGCCGTGTGGGCGCCGATTTCGTGTCCAGCTTTCACCAGTTCGATGATGTTGCGTTCATCGAACATGTCGCCGCAAACTGTGCGCGTGCCAGCCATGCCGGTGCACGCGTAATAGGTGGCGCGACCGCCGCACTGTTCGATGATTTCAGCGCCAGTGTCAGCGGCTGATTTCGGGAAATCGTCAAAGGTGAAGCTGACCACGGGCCTACCAGGATTATTGGCAAGGCGATCTGCCGCCCGCCATTGGGTCAACCGCCGGTTCAATTTGGCCGGAAGGCTGCGAGAAGGTTGATAGGGGGCGAGCTTCGTTTCGGTCATGGCTAGATCGACCGTGCATAGGCGGCAGCGCGCATGAGTTTCAGGGCGCCGAGACGCACGCGTGTGGGTAAAATAGCGCTTTTGGCAGTCCAGGCGCAGGTGGCTTGCAGCGCAATGGCTGCCGGACCGGCACATCTGAGACGTTTTGCGACGCGGTAAAGCGGCATGGTGAGACTTGCGCTGGGGTGGCGCTGCGCCAAGCGGGCAAAATTGTCGCCGGACCCCGCATATTTGGCGATCAGTGCGTCATCAGTGTCCAGGCCCAAATGGGTGGCCGAGTTGTCGATGTGGCGCACTGGGTAGCGCTGCTCGACTGACAGGCCCCAATCGACGTCTTCCCAGCCCCAGCCTTTGTAACCACCATCAAATGCAACAGCATGCAGGACGGCCTTATGAACCAACAGGTTTGAAGTGAAGATATAGCGTCCAGGCGCCAGGTTGCGCTCTGCGACCGAGATGGTTTCCGACGCCAGCGATTGCGCCGCGTGGAGTTTGCAAGCGTCGGTCACTTCGGCGCGCTTCAGGCTAAATCCGCCACAGTAAACTGCTGGGCTGGTGCTCTGACGCACAGCATCGAAGTACCGGGCTAGGAAGAGGTGGTCATCGGGCAGCATGTCTGCATCGAGGAAGATCACCCAGTCCGTTTCGGCGTCGGAAAGTAGGATATTGCGGGCCTTCGAGCGACCAACATTCACGTCGGCGATCATCACCCTTGCCGTGCCTGGAAAGGCAAGCAAGGCCTGGATCAAACGCGCTTCCAGCACCTGGTCATGGCTGCCATCATCATAAATCACCAGCCGGACACGGTGAGCGCCGGCGCATTTGCCAAGAGCGTGAACCAGGGCCGATGCGTCGTCATGGTAAGTCGGAATCAGAATGGTGAGTTCGCCCGACTGGTCCCCGAAATCCAGCGTTCGGAGAGCCGGTGCGTCAGGCCCTGAAGCCATCGCGACGGACGTTTGCAATTCAGGTTCCAGATAGGCCATTGCGCGTTCCCCCATGATCAGCGCTGGACCAGCCGGTCACCCAGTAAACAGGGCGCCGTCATGGCCATGATGTAGAAGTCGAACCAGAAGGACGACCGATTGACGTATTCAAGATCCAGACGGACGCGCTCGCGCATCTCTTTCTTGGAGTGAACGGGTCCACGCGATCCATTGACCTGCGCCCAGCCCGTAATGCCCGGCTTGACCCGGTGACGATGCGCGTAGTCGGACACGATGTTGTGGAGGGCGGTTTGTTCTGTTGTCATGCCCACGGCGTGGGGGCGGGGACCTACAAGCGACATCTCGCCTTTGAGCACATTGATCAGTTGCGGCAACTCGTCGATGGACGTGGCGCGAATGAGTTTTCCGACCCGGGTGACGCGGCTGTCGCCGGCAAACGTCTGTTTGACCATACGCTCTTCGGAGGCGCGGTCGGGAGACATTGAGCGGAACTTCCAGACGCGGATGATTTGATTGTTAAAGCCCTGGCGGCGCTGGCGGAAGAAAATCGGTCCGGAGTCGTCCAGGCGGATCGCCATGGCTGTGGCCAGAAAGACTGGTGAGAACGCCACCAGCATCGCGCTGGCGAAGACAATGTCGGCGATCCGTTTGGTAGCCGCACGAGCGACATCCTGAGGAGCTCCAGAGACATAAGCGGCAGGCGAATGTGCGACTTCGGACAGGCTGATGGTTTCTGGATCAAAGCCATCAAGGTCCAAAAGCAGAACCACACGCTGGGGCAGGATACGGAGCCGGTCGATGAGTGCGCGGACCCGAGTGCGGGCATCACTGGTCACGGTGACAACGATGCGGTCCATGTTGGGCAGTTCTGACCAGCCGAGAAGGTCATCCAGGGTTCCGATCACTGGCACGCCGGCAATATCGCTCGGTGCGCGGGCCAGACGGTCATCAAACACGCCAACGATGTTCAACTCTCCCGTCGCACTGTTGCGGCTGATCAAGTTGCGAGCGTTTTCCGTAGCGCCGACGATGATGACGTTTTCGGCCAGGTGGCCCGTGCGCGATAGGGCGCTGAGCAGCATCCGGTAGAGACCATGTTGCGTTGAAAAGGCGAGCCAGAGCCCAAGTGAAGTCGTTACAAGCGCTGGATTGTTTGGCATGATGAAATAGGCAGCTGCACCGGCGAGCACCATGGCCAGGCCTAGCCCATTGACGATTCGCAGCCACGCACGCAACTGGCGCGGGCTCGCGGTAAAGCGCCAGGCCGAGATCGCCTTCATTGTGCCGAGCGCCAGCACTAGCAACAGCAGGTGCGGGACGAGGTCAATCAGCCGCGCGAAGGGCAGGGCCGTGCCCGAAAGGCTGGTCGAAATTGCGATGACGAACACGCCTGCCATGGCGTCCAAGGCACGTGCGCATGACGACAGAACGTCGAGAGGGAAGCGAGGGCCGCGACGGACCGGTGGCAACGAGCTCAATTCCGAAGGGCTGTGATCAGTCCCTTTGGCAACTGTGTCTTCTGTGGTCGTCCAGAAATTCGCCTGGCCCATGACCTGTCTTCCCTTTTTTCACCGGTTGCGTGTGTTTCAAAATGCACCGGTTGTCCTCGTTCGCCTGAGGAGGGAAGCAATCGCCTTGCCAGTTCGTGTTTTGGGGGAAAACGGCCTAATTGGGCTTGGCTGTCCAGTTATGATCAAGGAAGCCGTCAATCACGTCGCAAACCTGGGCGATTTCTCGCAGCGCGGTCTGAAACCGCGCAGGGTCTGGAAGCGGTTTAAAGATCGAGCCGCCTTCAAAGAGGTTCTCCCCTTCCAGCGCCAAAGTCATCCGGCCATCTACAAACAGCGCACGCAGGTTTCTGCCATCGAACACTTTCTGAAGGTCGATCAGGCGCTGCATACGCTCGGGCGTGAGCAGGTATCGCGCTTCGACCTGATCGCTTGAGTAGATCGAGAAGGCTGCATCCAGTTCCGCTACATTGAGATCGACCGTGTCGAGCCCCTTGCCGAGTTTGGTGAACCAGCCGCGCTTTTCATGTGATAGCAGCGTTTTTCCCAGGAATGGTCGCGCATAGGCGATATCGAGCAGTATGCCCTTGAACTTGACGGTTGAGTCGTCGCCACTGGTGTCTGTGATTTCACATTCCACCAATTCGAATTGTGCACCGGCTCGCACGCCCGTGATCTTGTCTTCGAATTGATTCTTGTCGGCTTCAGGTAGCAATCCGTTTTCGATCAGGCGGTTAAATGCTGCGCTCTCGTGGTTTTGGGACATCGGGCCAATGGAGACGGATGCGCCCATGGATGACTTGGATGTTTCCACCAACTCGCCGATGCTGTCCTGCAGGGTTTTGAGATCGGTAATGCCAGACAGGTCAGGCTTGAGGCTGTCATACTCGAAGCCGTACATTTCTGTTGCTGCACCGAGGATCAGATCCTTGGTTTTGATATGCATGGTAAACACGCGCAGCCACCGAAAGCCGTTCACCGCAAATCCTGCACCGGCCGCTATAAACACAGCAAAGAGTGCGACCGGGCTGATGATGCCCCATCCCATGGTCAGCGCCATCAAGCCGAGTATCGGCGCGCCAACCGCCAGCCCGACGAAAATTGTGCGTGTGATGGTTGTGCGAATGTGGTTTGCGCGATCGCCTTCGCGCTCAGACAGTGCCGGTTCAAGGACCGAACGCCAGATCTGCTCGCTCTTTTCAAACTCAGGTCGTCGGGCGGAAAATGCGGCCCAATCTGTGAAGTCTCTTGTCATCCCGCTTCCTTGGCACCCGCAGATAAAGGTCACGTATCAAACTTGCCTCGCAATTCTCCTAGCATTTTCTACCTCGTTGGGCCTAATTGCGCGCAACGTTAACGCTATGGAGTCGAAAATGACGCCCAAGACCATGCTCGTCCCCAGTGCTTTCGCGCTGATGGTTGCCCTGTCCGCCTGTGGAAACAGCACCGAAGGCACAACAGCCAATGACGCTGATCCCGCCGCGGTTAGCGAAGCCTCAGGTCCCGAACGGCCCGTGATTGAACTCGATGAAGCTGATCTGGTCGGCAATCCCCTGCTTGCCAGTTGGACGACGCCTTACGGCGCGCCACCTTTCTCAGACATCACCGAAGCTCATTATATGCCAGCGGTCAAAAAAGGCGTGCTGGACTACCGCGCCGAAATTGATGCCATCCTGGCCAATACCGATGAACCGACCTTCGACAACACAATCTTGCCGCTGGAGAAAGCCGGCAAGACTCTCTGGCAAGTCGTCCTAGTGTTCAGCAATATTTCCGGCACCGAATCAAACGATGAAATTCGGGCGCTTGAGGCTGAGATATGGCCAATGCTGTCGGTTGAAACCGATGCGATCAGCTTGAACCCAGAGCTCTATCAGCGCGTGAAAACGGTCTATGACGGGCTAGGCACGCTGGACCTTGATGAACAGGATGCACGGCTTGTTGAGTTGACCCACCGCAACTTCGTGCGTGCGGGTGCCGGGCTATCGCCTGCGGTCAAAGCTGAAGTCTCCGAAATCAACGCCAAGCTGTCCGGGCTGACGACGCAATTTGGCCAGAACCTCCTGGCCTCAACCAAGGACTTCCGCCTTGAGCTGACCACGCCTGAGGATATCGCCGGATTGTCGGAGACGTTCCTTGCGGGTATTCAGGCCGATGGTGAAGACAAGTGGATCGTGACGCTGGACCGCTCGGTCTATGAAACCTTCATGACCCAGTCGGAAAACCGCGAGCTCCGCGGCCAGGCCTTTGACGGGTATCGCCTTCGATCCGCTGAGGGTGAAAGTGATAACGGGCCAGTCCTGATCGAAATCGCCCAGCTGCGCGCCAAACGCGCTGAGCTTCTCGGCTATGACAGCCATGCCCAGTACCAGCTTGAAGAGCGCATGGCGAAAACGCCTGAAGGCGCCGAAGAATTCCTGCTGCAGGTCTGGGAGCCCGGTCTAGCCCGCGCCAAGGAAGAACTCGTCGACATGCAAGCCATGGTCGGCGACGAATTCACGATCTCCGGCGAAGACTGGTGGCATTATGCAGAAAAAGTGCGCCAGGATCGCTACGCCTTCGATGACAATGCCCTGAAGCCTTATTTCGAGCTCGGCGCGGTGTGGTCCGGAGCTCACGAGATGGCGGAAAAGCTGTTCAATATCACGCTTGAAGAGGTTAGTGTTGAGGGCTGGAATGATGTGGTCGTGTCTTATGACGTGAAGGACGCTGACACCGGCGAGCATCTCGGCCTGTTTATGACGGACATGTACGCCCGCGATACCAAGCGAGGCGGTGCGTGGATGAGCTCATATCGTCCAAGCTGGGATTATGGTGACGGCGAGGTCCGCCCAATCATCACCAACAATATGAACCTCATCACGCCGCCAGAAGGCGAGCCTACCCTGATGCGGTTCGGGGAAGTTGAAACCCTGTTCCATGAGTTCGGCCACGGCCTGCATGGTTTGCTCACGACGATCGACTACACGGAATTTTCTGGTGTCGACGGCCCTCGTGATTACACAGAATTTCCAGCACAGATCCTCGAACACTGGGCGAGCCAGCCGCAGCTTTTGAACGAGTATGCGCGCCACTATGAGACGGGTGAGGTCATTCCGCAGGATCTCATCGACAAGATGAATGAGGCATCCACCTTCAACCAGGGCTTCCAGACCACCGAGTTCATCGCAGCGTCGCTGCTCGATCTCGCGTGGCACAATCTCAGTTATGAAGAAGCTATGGCGATCACCGATGCACGCGCCTTCGAAAAAGAGGTTCTGGAGGGCTACGGCCTGATCCCTGAAATCGAGCCACGGTATCGCTCACAGTATTTCAGCCACATTTTCGCCGGCGGCTATTCGGCCGGATACTACGCCTACCTCTGGTCGGAAATCCTCGATGCCGACGGGTTCTATGCCTTCAAGGAAGCGGGCGATATCTATGACCCGGAACTGGCCGCCAGCTTGAAAAAGTGGGTGTATGAGTCTGGCGGTCTGAAGCCTGCCGACGAACTTTACCGCCTCTTCCGTGGCAAAGATCCGATCATTGATCCGCTGCTGGAAATTCGCGGCTTCAAGGAAGCAGAAGGCGAAGGCTAGGGCGCAACGGGTTGCGAGCGATTGGTTTTGATCGCTCGCGGCTTTTCGCTCGCGACGTCCAGGCCGTAGACAGACATAATCTCTTCCTGGCTGAACACCTCTATAGGGTTTTCAGCCAGGGCGATGCCCAGAATATAGACAGCCGCTGTTGCGATAATCGCGCCCATCCAACGGCGCAGGCGCGTGCCTGGAGCATGATAGTCGTTCATGGTGCGGCAGACTGCAAAGCGCGTGCCGCGTGGTTAGCACGGGGTTAATCGCCCGCCTCTCGCAGCAGCTCATTCACACCGGTTTTTGAACGGGTTTGCTCGTCCACGGTTTTGACGATCACGGCGCAAGCCAGGCTCGGCCTACCTTTTGAATCGGGCAGCGTGCCAGGCACGACCACAGAATAAGCTGGCACTTCTCCGCGGTGGATGTCACCGGTGGCGCGGTCCACAATCTTCGTTGATTGACCAAGAAAAACGCCCATTGAGATCACCGCGCCTTCGCGCACGATGACGCCTTCGGCCACTTCAGAACGTGCGCCGATGAAACAATTGTCCTCGATGATCACAGGATTGGCCTGAAGCGGTTCCAGAACGCCTCCGATGCCGACACCGCCTGAGATATGCACGTTCTTGCCGATCTGGGCGCACGAACCCACCGTGGCCCACGTGTCCACCATGGTGCCTTCGTCCACATAGGCGCCGATGTTCACATAGGACGGCATCAGGACCGCGTTTGGGGCGATATAAGCGCCGCGGCGCGCAGCCGCGGGTGGCACAGCCCGGAAGCCTGCGGCCTGGAAATCTGCTTCGCCCCAACCATCAAACTTCGACGGGACTTTGTCCCACCAAATGCCATCAGCACCCACCCCGCCAGCGACGATCTGATTGGCATTCAGGCGGAAGGACAGGAGCACCGCCTTTTTGAGCCACTGATTGACAATCCAGTCCCCGTTCTTCCCGTTGCGCTCAGCAACCCGGGCTTCCCCGCTATCGAGCAGCGAGATCGATGCGTCCACGGCTTCGCGGATTTCGCCGGTGGTGTTTGTGGAAAGGTCGGCGCGCGCCTCCCAGGCAGCATCAATTGTCTTTGCAAGGGCGTCAGTCATGGTGGCAATTCCAGCGGTCTAGAGGAGGAGGCTTTTCAGAAAGCCGGTCAGATCATCGGTCACATAGTGAATATGATCGCCGTGGTCATCCCCCTGCCGCGCGGGACGTGCCTCAACTGGCTCGGAATCGGCCCAGGCGGCGCCGCTGGTGACGAGGACGGTCGCGAACCCCATAGCATCTGCTGGCGCGAGATTTCGGTTCATATCTTCAAACAGAATGGCGTTGTGCGGGGTGATATCGAAACGGGCGCAGAAGGCGTCATACGATGATTGGTCCGGCTTGGGGTGGAACTCGCCATCTTCGATCCCGAACAGACCATCGAAAAGGTCAGTCAGGCCCATATGGCCGGTCACCCGTTGCGCATGGCGACGTGACCCATTGGTATAAACAAATTTCCGGCCTGGCAGGGCCGCGATGGCTTCCCTGAGGTTCTGGGACGGGGGCAGGGGCGATAAATCGATTTCGTGCACGTGGAATAGAAATTCGTCCGGTGCCATGCCGTGCAGGGTCATCATACCTTTCAGGGTGGTACCATGCTCAGCGTAATACTGTTTCTGCAGGATGCGTGCTTCGTCATGGGACACGCGGAGAAACCGCGCCACAAAGTCGGTCATGCGCGAACCAATCTCAGCGAAGAGATCGCATTCAGCGGGGTACAGCGTGTTGTCGAGATCAAACACCCAGTCGCGGATGTGGCTGAGTTCAGAGAGCACCGCCACGTCTGTTAGCCGCGTGGTGCGGCCGTGGCCCGGTCAAAGTCACGCTCGAAGAACTCAAAGACGAGTTTCTGGTCAACTGGCGCTTCGGTGTCTGCAAACAGAGCGGTGCGATAGGCGGAGGCTTCGCATTCATCGCGTCCATCAATGGCAAATTTTGCACGTGACACGCAGAAGGGTTCAACGGCGGTTTTCAAGGTCCGCACACGCCCGTCTTCCAATTCCATCTCGCCGTAAACGTAGAAATCGCGCTGGTTCAGGGGGCGGTCAATGACGCGCGCACATCCGCCGGCTTCCAGCTGCCACCAGCCGCGGCTTTCCCAATCATCGCCAGATGGCCTGGCAATCGCGCCCCAGATGCGGTTCTCAGTTCGGTTGCACAGTGTGAATCCCACATCGCGTGAGCGGGCGATGGCAGATTGTTCGAGAAAGTCGATCAGGTCAGCGTCAGTGGTGTTGGCCGGCAGGTTTTGGGTGCTCAGGAAATCGCGGATCGCAGCACGCGTTCGTGCACCCAGCAAGCCATCGACGCGGCCGGAAAATACCCCGGCGTCTTCAAGCAATCGTTGCACGCCGGCGGCTTCGGCCTGCTCGAACGTATACTCGTTTGTTTCAGTGAATGTTGTGGTCCAGCGTGTTCGGCGTTCAATCACGACGGGTCGAAAATTGCGCGACTCAAGACCGAACGCCTCGCATTCGGGTGGGTTTTCGACAGAGAATGAGCCCGTGGGATCGACACAGAGTTGCCGGTCTCCGCCCCAGTCACGCGTGCCGCCGAGGTGCGCTTCAGAAGATGCGCCATAGAGGAAATGTACGCCGGGTGTTAGCGGGCCTTCCATGGCCACTTCGCAGGTCCCCGGGCGGATTTTTGACCAGCCATCTACGAAAACAGATTGGCCTTCCGGGCGGGCAACAGCAGCTTTCAGAACATAGCTGGTCTTGTTGCAAACCATCCAGCCGTCATCATCTTGCGCGTTTGCAGGCAATGCCAAAGCTGTGATCAAGGCGAGTGCGCCAAGGGCGCTACGAAACCAGCGTTCCAGAACCATGTTCGGTAAAAAGCTCCAAAAGTAGGGCATGGGGCGCGCGTCCATCCAGTATCACAGCCGCCCCCACACCGTTTTGAACAGCTTGGGCCGCGGTTTCAAGCTTTGGAATCATTCCACCTGCAGCCACCCTGTCTTCAATCAGCTTCGGAATGTCCGAAACGGAAAGCTCCCTGATGAGATCCTTGCGTGAGTCGAGGACGCCGACTACGTCAGTGAGCAGCAACAATCGTGACGCGCCGAGCGCTTCGGCCACGGCGCCTGCAGCGGTGTCAGCGTTGATGTTGTAGCGTGCGCCATCCTCGCCAACACCCACGGGTGCTACCACAGGGATCAACGGCGCATCGGACTCTGAAAACGCTTTCAGAACAGATGGGTCGATGGCCACGGGCTCACCGACATAGCCGAGGTCGACCACCTCTTCCATAGCGCTGCCTTCGGTTTTTACCTTGCGCGATACCTTTCGGGCATGGATCAGCCGGGCATCGGATCCTGACAGCCCCACAGCGCGACCGCCTGCCAGGTTGATGGCGCGCACGATGGCTTTGTTGATGGAGCCGGACAGAACCATTTCGACCACATCCATCGTGTCGCCGTCCGTCACGCGCAAGCCATCCTTGAATTCAGACTGAATGCCAAGACGTTCAAGCTGGTTCGCAATCTGTGGGCCGCCGCCATGGACAACGACCGGGTTGATTCCAAACTGCTTGAGCAGCACCACGTCGCGGGCAAATCCCTTCGCCAGTTCCGGGTCGATCATGGCGTGACCGCCATACTTGATGACGATGGTCTGCCCAGCATAGCGTTGGGCATAGGGCAACGCTTCGGACAGGGTCCGGGCTGTCAAATGTGCGGCCTGGGCAGGGTTGAACGGTTCCATGGCGATGCGGTTAGCGCGGTTTGCGTCGTCAGAAAAGTATTCTGACTAAGCGCCGGGTTCGAACGGAAACTGCTCAGTCGTGACCGTAGCCTGAAACGGCGGGGCATAGCGAGGCCCAGCCACGGCTTCAGGTGCGTACAACGCGTCGAGTTCAGTCATGATGTCGTCCGCCAAGACGAGATTGCGCGCGTCGAAATTGTCTTTCAGGTGCTGGTGTTTCGTCGTGCCCGGTATGGAGATGATGTTGTCGTCGCGTTGAATCGTCCAGGCGAGCGCCAGTTGGGCGACCGTACAGCCCGCGCGCTCAGCCATGGTCTTCGTGCGGGCGAGCAGGTCCAGGTTTTTCGGCCAGTTATCCTCCATAAAGCGCGGAAACACGCGACGCAGGTCTTTCTCATCTAGCGTGTCGGGATTTATCGGCCGGTCTGCAAAAAAGCCCCTTCCAACCGGTGAGAACGCCACAAAGGCGATTCCAAGCTCCCGGCAGGTGTCGAGCACGGCGATCTCAGGGTTTCGGGTCCACAGCGCGTATTCGGTCTGCAGCGCCGCGATAGGATGCTCGTCATGGGCCCGGCGCACCGTATCGGCGCCCATTTCCGAAAGTCCGATGCAACGGATTTTCCCGGCCTCAACCAGCTTTGCAAGCGCGCCGACCGAGTCTTCTATCGGCACGTTGGGGTCCGGCCGGTGCAGGTAGTAGAGATCGATCGTTTCGGTCTTTAGCCGTTTGAGGCTGTCCTCGCATTGTTGGGTGATTGTCTCGGGCCGACCATCCAGAAAGCGACCTTTTTCGTTGAACCCCAGCACACATTTGCTGGCCAGAACGAACGCGTCACGGTGACCGGCAAGCGTATCGCCGATGAGATTTTCATTTTGCCCCATGCCGTAAAGTGTTGCGGTGTCAAAGAAGTCATAACCGAGATCCAGAGCCTTCAGGAGCAGGTCACTGCCGTCTTCGGGCGTCATAGCGGGCCCATAGCCCCAGTGAATGTTCATGCAGCCCAGGCCAATTGCCTCGACTGAAAAAGGGCCGATGTCTCGTTTGGTGCGGGTCATGGTAGAGTCCTGTCTGACAATACTCGCTGGTAGGAGTGTGGCCAAAACAACAGTCGCTGCAAGGGTTCTGTATCAGGCTTTTCCCTTGTAGGTATCAGGCAACGTTGGCTTCCGGGGTCCGAAAGCGTGACATCCAATCGGCAATGGCGTTGGCGGGCATGGCTTTGGAGAACAGGAAGCCTTGTGCTTGTGCGGCGCCGGTCGATTTGGCCAGACGCAACTGCGCAAGGGTTTCGACGCCCTCGATCACAACGGATAGGCCAAGCATTTTTGCCAGACGCGTGCTGGACTGCACGGTTGTCATTGCGAACTGATCGTCTAGCGCGGCCTGCACAAAGCTGCGGTCAATTTTCAATTCGTTAAACGGATAGAGCCGCATCTGCTCAATGCTGGTGGCGCCGGTTCCGAAATCGTCGAGGCTGAGACGGAATCCGGCCAGACGGAAACGCGAAAGCACCTCCAGCACGTTCGCCTCATAATTCATCAGCCGATCTTCGGTAATCTCGAGCGTGATTGTTTTCGGATCCAATCCAGCCCTCAGGACTCGCGAAGTGAGCCAGTCAGGTAAATCCAGCTCACCGAGCGTCGCCGGGCTGATGTTCAACGCCAGCGCTGGTGTCAAATGGTTCTGCTTCCAAAGCCGGGCGTGGTTCAGCACCTGCTCAACAATCACCATGGTTAACTCCACCATGAGATTTTCGTGCTCTGCCGTTGCAAGGTATTTCGCCGGTCCGAGAACTTGGCCAGCGGGTGTTACGTACCGCGCCAGCACTTCCAGGCCAGCAACTGTGCCGGTCTTCAAATCGATCTTGGGCTGGTAAAACGGGACGAGACGACGTTCGTCAAAGGCCAGCTTCAGGTTTCGCCGCGTAACGGTGTGTTCATCGCGCGCCACGGGTGCGACAGTTTTGAGGAGGGCGTCCAGTTCCTCTATATTCAGGGGTTTCTTGATGGCCCCGAGCACATTCACGCCCACCATTTGCGCCATTGTGCGTACTGTGCGGATGACGTCACTGTCTTCGCCGCTGACAATGATGAGACCGCCGGTAAAACCCACCTGGCCAAGCTCACGGATCACACTCACACCGTCCAGAGTCGGCATTTGCAGGTCGCATAGCAGCAGGTCGAAGGCGCCCGGATTTTGTTCCAACGCGGTCAGGCCCGTATCCCCCTCGGGCGCGGTAACGACTTTGGTAACACCCAGGCCACGCAACATTTCTTCGCCCACGATGTGGAAGAGTGGGTCATCATCGATGATGAGAGCTGATTGGTATGTCACGGCAGATCGGTCCTCGAAGTCTTTGCCACCGTAAACCATCAAAACTTGAATACTTCTAAGTGGTTACATAAAATTTCAAGTATATCCCAAATATATCACACAGCCAGATTTCGTGCCTGCCACCTGATAAGGAACGATGAAATTCAACCGGATCTGTCGGCAGAAATTTGACTCTGTTCAGGTACACGTTGTGGGCAACCTGGAAGTGTTCCGTGCCTCAGCCCGTCGATAAGTTAAAAGTCCCGCTATTTGCTTCGCTCGGCTTCCGTTTGACGGCGGTCGTATCTGCCGTCGTGCTTAGCGTTGTAGCGATCTCGTCCGTCGCAACGGCGTGGTCCGGGTTTGGCCGCGAGGTCGAAAGCCAGCGCGCCACGCTTGCAGCAGCCGGGTCTGCTTACGCCGCAGCGATCAGCAAATCCGTTGAAGAGAATGATCGCGCCTCCGTTGCTGTGGTCATGCGCGGTGTTACAAACCTGCCGGGTGTCGTGCAGGCAGATGTTCGAAAGCCCGATGGAACAAGTTTGACCCAACTCGGTGGCGGCGCTCTTCTGCTCGGCCGCGATGGCGACCCCGAGACCATGTCTGACTGGCAGATCTGGAACGCAAAGCAGCTGCGTGTGGAAGTCCCAATTCGACAAAATGGCAGGGTAGTCGGCGAATTGGGCCTGCTCGCTGATATTTCAGATCTTCAAACGGACATTGTTCGTGATCTGCAGTGGACGTTGTTGAGCGCGTTGGTTTTGCTGGCGATCGGTTTGGGTGTCGCATGGGCGTTGATTTCCCGATTGACCCGTCCGCTCAGCCGTCTAACCGCTGAAATGGCGTCCATCGCCACCGATCCGGGCAGTGACACCTCGCCAGTAAAGGCCGGACATGATGAAACCGGCGTGCTGGCAGAGACGTTCAATCAAATGATGCTGGCGATCCGGGACCGGGACCAGCGAATTACCCGCCATGTGGACACGCTGGAAGACACGGTGGAGGACCGCACGCGAGACCTTCGACTGGCCAGGGACGCAGCTGAACAGGCCAACGCGGCCAAGTCGGACTTTCTGGCCACGATGAGCCATGAAATAAGAACGCCGATGAACGGCCTCATGGTGATGGCTGAAATGCTGGCAGCGAGCGAACTGCCTGTCCGCCAACGTCGCTACGCCGATATCATATCACGGTCCGGCGGCAGTCTTTTGACCATCATCAACGATATTCTGGATCTGTCGAAGATTGAAAGCGGCAAGCTCGACCTCGAACAGATTCCCGTTTCGCCCGAGCAACTGGCCCTGGATGCCGCCAGTCTGTTTTGGGAGAAAGCACGCGAAAAGGGGCTGGTTCTGACTGTCTGCGTGTCGCCGCGGGTGCCAGAGCAAGTGATCGCTGATCCGACCCGGCTCAATCAAGTCATCACCAATTTGGTCAACAACGCCTTGAAGTTCACAGAAACGGGCGGCGCTACCGTTCTGGTCGATGCCAAATCGTCTGAAACCGACGCGGCGGTCCGGCTTTCCATCGCTGTGCAAGATACCGGTGTCGGCATCTCAAACGACAAACTTCCTCATATTTTCGAAGCATTTTCGCAGGCCGATCAGACAACCACACGGCGCTTTGGAGGCACCGGTCTTGGCCTGACAGTCTGCAAACGTCTCGTCACGGCCATGAACGGGGTCATTCGCGTAGCCAGTGAAGAAGGTAAGGGCAGCGTGTTTCGGATCGATATTCCGGTTCAGGTCGAGCGCCCGGCAATGGCGGTCAAAAACACAGGCCTGCCGGTGTGGATCGAGAGCGATTCACCCCTGCAGTCGCGGGCCTTGTCCTATGGGATGAAAGCGCACGGCTGCTCGATTGCAAAGCGGCCTGCTGAGGCGGCGTTCCGCATCGTTCCGTCACACCGCGCGGCATCCTCGTCCAGCGATCTCCCGACAGTCATCCTTTCGGATGTCGGTGACATGTATGCAGACCGCGTTATAGCGGAAGACCGCGCCAGTGACATGTTGAACCTGCCATTTTCCCGCAGGGAACTCGCCGATCTCATAGACCGGGCATCGCGCGGACAGTTCCGTGGCGCAGTTTCTATGAATGCGGTGACATCTGCTCAAACACTTCCGGATGTTTCAGGGCTTCATATTCTTGCGGTCGATGACAATGCGGTGAATCGGGAAGTGCTGCGCGAAGCTCTGGCCAGCTTGGGCGTCTCAGCCGATTTCGCAGAGAATGGCGAGGAAGCACTGAACGCAGCAGCACTCGGCGCCTATGATCTTGTTCTGATGGACGGCTCAATGCCTGTAATGGACGGGTTCGAGGCCACGCGTCAGCTCAAGCAGCGTGAACACGAGGCTGGCGCCCCGCGGTGTCCGGTTATTGCCTTGACCGCCCAGGTCGCCGGTACAACCCGAGACCATTGGACGGCTGCGGGTGCTGATGGATATGTGTCCAAGCCGTTCACGATTGAGCGGCTTGCATATGCCCTGGCCGGAAACGCACCGCAGGAGGCACTGGACCGTGCTGCGCAAGAAACAGCTGTTGACGAAAAGGGCGCCGGTATTTTTGACCCTGACACACTCTTCCAGTTCGAAACTTTGGGCGGTGCGTCCAAGACCCGGGTTCGCGATACGGTTTGGACGCTTTTTGTGGACCGTGGTCCCGTTGGCTTTGCCGAGCTGCGACGTGCCGTTAACGCTGATGTCGGGTTCGCGGAGGTCGCCCGACTGGCCCACGCGCTGAAGTCCATGGCGCTGAGCGCGGGGCTCGCGCGGCTTGCTGAGACATGCGGCCGATTGGAAACGCTCGCTAAAACAGATGCCAGCCCCACAGATCTAAGCGACCTCGTTGCGGAAGTTGAAATAGCGCTCTTAGCCACGCTGTCGGAGATGGAACGATTGATGAGTTCCGATGATCAACAAGTGATCGCCTCAGCCCGGGCTTAGTCTTCAGTGCGATGCTCCACACCCATTTCCCAGGCGGTGACGGCCTCTTCCTCTTCGCCGCGCCAGGCGGACCAGACAATGGATGTGCCGTCCAGCCCGGCACCACTGGCGAGAACTTGCATCCAGTCGCGCGCATCAGGATCGTCTAGGGCCATGGGATGTACGCCCCACAAGAGTTGTGCACGTCGAAGGCGGTGAACTTGCTTTGACCCGTAGAGCACCGGCACGCTGCCGCGTTGGCGTGCAAACCGGGCGAGGCGCCGAGTCGAGCCCGTGCGTAGAGCCAGGGCGCCAGCGCCTTGATTCTCAGCCAACCGAAAGGCGGCACTTGCAATCACGTCGATTGAATCTGTCTCGGTGCGATCGCCAGCAAACTGGTCCATAGCGCGGCGATGGTCATCGGCCGCTTCTGTCGCCGCCATGATCCGGGACATGATCGCAACCGCGGTTGCCGGATGACGCCCCACAGCCGTTTCAGCTGAAAGCATAACTGCGTCTGCGCCCTGGTAGATCGCTGAGGCCACATCGCTGGCTTCCGCCCGCGTCGGCGCGGCATTGTCGATCATCGATTCCAGCATTTGCGTCGCGACAATCACCGGCTTGCCGGCGGATCGTGCTGTTCGGATGATCCTCCGTTGGATGATTGGCACCTCTTCTGGCGGGAATTCCACGCCAAGGTCTCCGCGCGCGACCATGACGCCGTCGGCTTCGGCAACGATGGCATCCAACTGGTCGATGGCGGCAGGTTTCTCGAGTTTTGCGACCAGCGGTGCGTTGTTCGTGATTAGCGACTTGGCTTCGGCAACGTCTTCCGGCGATTGCACGAAGCTCAGCGCGACAATATCGACGTCAATCTCCATGGCGAAGGCGAGATCTGTCTTGTCCTTGTCGGTCAGCGCGCTTACAGGCAGCGCTTTGCCACGAACGGTAAAGCCCTTCCTGTCAGAAAGGGTGCCGGGCAGTGCGGATCTCACCCGTGGTGTGTTGCCCGCTTCAATCACAGACAGCTGAAGCATACCGTCATTGCAGAGCACGTCGTCACCCACTTCCAACGCGGACAAGATTTCTGGGTGGGGGACCGGGATCGTAGCGTCGTCTTCGGTCGACTCCGCGGCCACGAGCCGGGCTTCGCCATTGAAAGAAAACTTGATCTCACCCCCCGGGAACTGGCCAACGCGAACCTTCGGGCCCTGCAGGTCTGCCAACACCGCTAATGGGCGCCCGACCACAGGTTCCAGACCGCGGATAAAATCGCATGCCTGTTTGTGGTCAGCATGGCTGCCATGGCTAAAATTCAGGCGGAAAACATCGACGCCGGCTTCAGCCAATATTCGGAGGATTTTCGGCGAACGGCTGCCGGGGCCCACCGTCGCTACGATTTTGCTTTGGCGTTTGCGCATGTTGTCTCTCTCAGGGTCAACCTTCGCTAAGCATGATTGCCTTGCCCCGCAAGTCGGTTCGGCCCAATCATCTGCCTGAGGTCGGGAGAGATGGCATGGTGGAGGAAAAGAAAGGCGGTAGTGCCCGCCGATCTCGTCGCCAGAACACCGGGATTTGGCTGGGGCCGGTTCTGGCCATCGCATTGCAGTTTTTGCCCCTGCCCAACCTTTTGCTCGACCAGGCCGGTGATATCGCGTCTGCGCGATCCGCTTGGATAGTCTTGTCGCTTTTGATCCTGATGGCGGTGTGGTGGATCAGCGAAGCGGTACCCATTCCGGTGACGTCCCTTTTGCCACTCGTCGTGTTGCCTCTGGCGGGAGTCTTGTCGATCCGCGATGTTTCAGGTGAGTATGCGCACCCGGTCGTGGTGCTGCTCATGGGTGGTTTTATCATCGCCAAGGCGGTTGAGCGGTGGAACCTTCACACCCGGATCGCTCTGATCGTTGTCGCGCGGGCTGGTTACCACCCATCGATGATCGTGGCGGGGTTCATGCTCGCGGCGGCGTTACTTTCGATGTGGATTTCCAACACGGCCACCTCGATGATGATGATGCCGATTGCGCTTTCAGTTGCCGGTTCGGTGTTTGCGGCTGGTCCGCAGCGCTCTGCGTTTACGTATGCGCTGCTGCTTGGCATTGCATGGTCATGTTCCATCGGCGGACTGGGTACACCCGTGGGCACCCCCACCAATCTGATCGTGATCGGCTATCTCAATGAGACGGCGGGATTCCAGATCAGCTTTTCGCAATGGATGATGCTGGGTGTGCCGGCCGTTATTCTAATGGTTCCAGCAGCTTGGGTCGTATTGACAAGATGGGCCTTCCCGCTTGGGAAGTTGAAAGTGGAAAGCGGGTCGGCTGCGGGCGGTGAGATCCGGACAAGGCTTGCTGCGCTTGGGCCGATGAGCGTTCCGGAAACGCGCACGTTGGTCGTGTTCGCGCTGGTGGCCTGCCTGTGGGTCTTCCGTGGACCGCTGACCGGGTTGACGATCATGGGCGCGGCGCCACTGGCAGGGATGACAGATCATCTGATCGCTATTTTCGGGGTGATCATTTTGTTCCTGATTCCATCGGGCGACGCGTCACAGCCGGCAGAGCGCCTTCTGGACTGGCCGACGGCTGAAAGCATCCCCTGGGGCGTCCTACTGTTGTTTGGTGGTGGGATGGCGCTGGCATCTGCAATCACGGCCACCGGGCTTGGCGGTTGGATTGGCGCCGAACTTGGAGGATTATCAGCCTTTCCAACTCTGGTTGTGATGTTGGTGCTGACGACGCTGGTCATCTTTGCCACCGAAGTGACAAGCAATGTCGCAACGGCTGCGTCTTTGATGCCCGTGATCGGCGCCGTGGCGTTGTCCACCGGACTTCCAGTCGAACTTTTGGCCGCCCCGCTGGCTCTTGCCGCAAGTTGCGCATTCATGCTGCCTTTGGCGACAGGGCCGAATGCCGTGGTGTTTGCCACAGGCGAGATTAGCTTACCGACCATGGCCGGGGCTGGCATTCGCCTCAATCTGATTGCTATTCCTCTGATCACCGCGATTGTTTACCTGATCGCTCCATCTGCTTTGGGTTAAACCATGACCAATGAGACATCACGCCATTTGAAGACGCTGGAGCAGCGTTTGCTGTGGCTGTCTTCCTGGATTGTTCACAACGCAAATCACCTGCGTGAAAAGGAAGAAGGGGATGTGAAAGTCGGCGGTCATCAGGCGTCTTGCGCTTCCATGGTTTCTATTATTTCCGCGCTGTATTTCCACGTTCTGCGACCTGAAGACCGGGTGGCTGTAAAGCCCCACGCCGCGCCGGTATTCCACGCCATGCAGTATCTTATGGGCAATCAAACCCTGGAGAAACTTCAGAACTTCCGCGGATATGGTGGTGCGCAATCCTATCCCAGCCGGACCAAGGACACCGATGATGTGGACTTCTCCACCGGCTCTGTCGGACTAGGTGTAGCGATCACCGCTTTTGCGTCGCTCGTTCAGGACTATCTCGCCTCAAAGCCGTGGGCAGAGACAAAACCGCTTGGCCGCATGGTGGCGCTTGTCGGGGACGCGGAACTGGACGAAGGCAATATCTACGAGTGCCTTCAGGAGGGCTGGAAACACGACCTTCGCAACACGTGGTGGATCATCGACTATAACCGCCAGAGCCTTGACGGCGTGGTCCATGAAGGCCTCTGGGAGAAGGTTGAAGACATCTTCAAGGCGTTCGGCTGGCGAGTTGTCGTGCTGCGCCACGGCGTGTTGCAGCGGGCAGCTTTCGATGAGCCGGGCGGTGATGCCCTAAGGGAGTGGATTGATGCCTGTCCGAACGCCGATTATAGCGCGCTGACGTATCAGGGCGGTGCCGGTTGGCGCTCTCGATTAATGGAAGACCTTGGCGATCAAGGTGATGTCTCCGCCCTGATTGGTCGGCGCTCTGATGAGCAGTTGGCGGCCCTGATGAACAATCTGGGCGGCCAGTGTGTGGATACGCTAGTTGAGGCGTTTGACAGTGTCACCGACGACCAGCCGACCGTGTTTCTCGCTTACACCATTAAGGGATGGGGCACGCCGCTTGCCGGCCACAAGGACAATCACGCCGGCCTGATGACTAAGGCGCAAATGGCGGACTTTCAAACCTGCATGGGCATTCAACAGGGCGAAGAGTGGTCGCAATTGGCATCCGTAGATGATGCCGCTGGGTTCCGGGCGTTTTTGGACGAAGCCGTGTTTTTCCAGAAAGGTGCACGCCAGTATTCCGCGCCGGTACTGGCGGCACCTGGCCCGGTGTTTTTAGATGACCAAATACAGTCTACGCAGGCTGGTTTCGGCAAGATCCTCGACCATTTGGCAAAAAACGACCACCCAATCTCTGAGCGGATCCTCACCACATCCCCAGACGTTACCGTTTCAACCAATCTGGGGCCATGGGTGAACCGCCGCGGCTTGTTCGCACGCGCAGAAAAGGGCGACACGTTCCGCGAGCAGCGGATCCCCTCAACCCAGAAATGGAGTTTCTCGCCACAAGGTCAGCATATCGAGCTTGGTATCGCGGAGATGAATTTGATGCTGATGCTCGGCGCGGCCGGTCTGTCTCATGGTGTGTTTGGTGAGCGGCTCATTCCCATCGGCACAGTGTATGACCCGTTCGTGGCGCGGGGCCTCGATGCGCTGAACTATGCCTGTTACCAGGACGCCCGTTTCCTACTGGTCGGCACTCCTTCAGGGGTGACCCTGGCGCCAGAGGGCGGGGCTCACCAATCTATCGGCGCGCAACTGATCGGCATGAGCCAGGACGGTCTCGTGAGCTTTGAGCCAGCCTTTTTGGATGAATTGTCCATCATCATGGATTGGAGTTTTGACTACCTCCAGCGCGATGGCGGCGGTGATCCCGATGAGCGCACTTTTCTACGCGATGAAACGGGGGGCTCGGTCTATTTGCGGCTGACCACCCGCGCGATAGAGCAAGCCGCGCCGAAAGCACGGCAAAGCTACGCATTTCGACAAGGCGTGATTGATGGCGCATATTGGCTGCGTGAGCCGGGTGCGAATTGCGAGGTGGTGATCGCCTATCAGGGCTGTGTGGCACCCGAAGTGATCGAAGCGGCGGGGCGGATTGGCAATGATCGGCGCGATATCGGCGTTCTGGCAGTGACCAGCGCGGACCGTCTCAATGCCGGCTGGACGGCAGCGCGACGGGCCCGCGCACGTGGTCATTCCGACTCCATGGGGCAGATTGAACGCTTGATGCTCGACGTTCCGCGCGATGCTACACTGATCACTGTCACCGATGGCCACCCGGCAACGCTTGCCTGGATTGGCAGTGTTATGGGGCACCGTAGCGTGCCGCTCGGCGTCGAGCATTTCGGACAAACCGGCACGGTTTCAGACCTCTATCGCCACTTCATGATCGATGCCGATGCTATTGTTGCGGCGGCAAACCACCTGACGCCGGGACGGCAAATACGTTTGTAACAACACACGCGGCGCTCCAGCCGCTGTGTCCTATTTCTGAAACGTAATGGTTACCTGGCCGATCTCGATGCCGAAGCGGGTCACATAGGCCCGGTTCATCAACATGCCATCTTCCAGCAAGTACATCCAGTCATCAAAGCCGACATTCCACGTATCGTCGCCGACTTTCAGGTCCACCTTGTATTTCCAGTTGAAGGCATTGCCGTTTACGGCGCCGGTCGCAAAACCTGGGACATCCCCGGCGGTGCCGCGATAGTCGCCGCCGCCAAGAATGTCGATCGTCCAGATACGTGTGTCCCGTTCGCCATCGTCATAGATGAAACGTTCGTCAAGCGTTAGCGTATTACCTTCAATCGTCCCGGTAATATCGACCTTAAACGAACGACGAACCTTGCCGAACCTGTCTTCGAAAATGCCATAGGCAGTTGTGTCGCCTTCGAAATATTCTTCCAGCACAAGTGTTCTTGGCGCTGTGTCAAAGTCACCGAGCGAAGGTGAAACGCAGGCCGTAGCGGAGGCAGCGGCTGCGGCCAGCGCCGCCTTGCGGGATAAGAGGGAGGACAGTCGCATGCGTGGCACTCACTTTTAGATGTGTGCCTGTTCTACGCCCCGCGGCTCTGACTGGTTCAGTAGAGCGTAGTAAGGGCCTTCGCGTCATAGTCGGCCAACTCATTGGTGCGGCCCTCTTTGACCTTCTGTGCCCAATAGGGGTCCTGAAGCAGGGCGCGGCCGACGGCGATGAGATCATACTCGCCGCGATCGAGCCGTTCGATAGCATCGGTGATCGGGCGGGCCTTACTGCCTTCGCCTCGGAAGGCGCCGGCAAAGTCGCTGGAAAGGCCAACCGAGCCGACGGTGATTGAGGGAAGCCCCGTCAGCTTTTTGCACCAGCCGGCCAAGTTGAGACCATTTTCACCGTCGATCTCTGGAAATTCCGGCTCCCAGAACCGGCGCTGGCTCGCATGGATGATATCAACGCCGGCATCAACGAACACTTTTAGAAACGCTTCCAGTTCTTGCGGATTGTCTGTGAGACGGGCGGTATAGTCCTGCTGTTTCCACTGGCTCCAGCGCAGGATGATCGGCATATCTTCGCCGACAGCCTTGCGGCATTCCGCAATCACCTCACCGGCAAATGTCGCGCGCGCGACCAGGTCGCCACCATATTTGTCAGAACGCGTGTTCATGGCGCCCCAAAAGAACTCATCAATAAGATAACCATGGGCGCCATGGATTTCGATGCTGTCAAAGCCGAGCTGTCTGGCCTCCGCTGCGCCCTTCGCGTAGGCGGCAACCATGTCTGCGACGTCGCTCTCAGTTGGTTCGGCGAGAACTTGTTTGCCAGTATGGGTCTTGCCGGACGGTCCGTCAGAGACGGCGTCCGGGACAGGCCCAGTGCCGGGCTTGCGGGTCATGCCGACATGCCAGAGCTGCGGCGCGATCTTGCCGCCTTCGCTGTGCACCCGCTCGACAACGCGCTTCCAGCCCTTCAGCGATGCCTCGGCGTGGAAGTTGGGATAGGCCGAATTGTTCGATGCCCCGCCACGGTCGACAGTTGTACCTTCAGTGATCAACAGACCGACATCGGCCGCCGCGCGCCTTGCATAGTAATCAGCGACATTTTCGCCGGGCACGCCGTCTGGTGAAAATGCCCGGGTCATCGGCGCCATGGCGACTCGATTCTGAACAGTCATGCCGCGGCAAGTGAACGGGGTGAACAGGGGAGAGGTGTCGGTCATGTGGGCTCGCTCGGTCTTCGATCTCGGTCAGATTTGGCCAGCACGCAGTCGATAACAATGGGCGACGTTGCGGAAAGACTGTTTAGTCTTTCTCACGCTTGTGGTCGTCGAGCCGTTTGATATCGGCTGATTTGCGTGACGCCTCGGCGCGGCGTTCCTCCCCAGTTTGACCAAATCGGACGCGGTTTTCCCGCGCTTCTTTCTTGTCGGCGGCCATGGCGCGCGCCTTTCGCGCCTTGTTCAGGTTGATCGGCTCATCAGCCATGTTTCTTGTCGCGCCACTGTTCCATGGCCAGTGAGATGGCGAAGGTTTCCCGGTATTTCGGACTGTCAGACGGGCGTGGTGGATGGGCGGCCGTCAGGCTCATGATCTCAGCCAACTTGTTGTGGGCAGCGCCCGATTGGCCGGCGCCGATATAGGCATGGAGTTCCAGAATCGCGCTAGACAGCGGATCGTCGCCGCGGATCACGAAATAAGGTTCATCATCGCTGAGGTCGGGATAGCAGTCGAATTGAGATGGATTGGCCTTTGAGCCTTTGGTGGCATCGGACATGTGCGGGCCTTTCTTTAAAGTCGTTTCAAAAACCTGTCATGAGTCGGTCTACTGCACGTGTGATTTCGAGACTATGGTTTTTCATATTGCCTAGTTGACTGCCGAGGGTGGCTTTTTGGAAGCGTTGGTAATCGCTTAGTGAGCAGTTTGTAGTCGCGTCCGTCTATATCCAGAATCACCCTGGCGAAATCATGTTTGCGGGCACGACGATGGCGTCGAAATCGGCTTCGCTGATGTCCAGCTTCAACGCTTCTTCCTTCAGCGTAGTTCCGTTTGCATGGGCATTTTTCGCCACTTTCGCAGCCAGATCATAGCCGTATTTCTCCTTCAGCGGCGTGACCAGCATCAGGGAGTTCTCCACCCCGCGTTGGATATTGTCGAGGCGCGGCTCGATCCCCACAACACAATTCTCGGTGAAGCTAACGGCGGCATCAGACAACAGACGCACCGATTGCAGGAAATTGTACGCCATCATCGGATTGAACACGTTCAACTCGAAATGGCCCTGGCTGCCTGCGAAACTCATGGCTGAATTGTTGCCATGGATATGCGCTGCAACCTGGGTCATCGCCTCGCATTGGGTCGGGTTCACCTTGCCCGGCATGATGGACGAGCCCGGCTCGTTCTCAGGCAGGGCCAGTTCGCCGAGGCCAGAGCGCGGCCCCGAGCCCAGAAAGCGGATGTCGTTGGCGATCTTGAAACAACTCATAGCTGCGGTCGTGATGGCGCCGTGGCCAAACACCATCGCGTCATGGGCTGATAGCGCCTCGAATTTGTTCGGCGCCGTCTTGAAACCAAGTCCGGTGATCTGGGCGATCTTGTCAGCCACCAACTCATCAAAGCCGGCGGGCGAGGCCAGGCCCGTGCCGACAGCTGTGCCGCCCTGGGCAAGTTCCATAAGGCGGGGCAGGGACTGCTGGACCCGCTCAATGCCCATCTCGATCATCTTGGTGTAGCCGGAAAACTCCTGGCCGAGTGTCACAGGTGTCGCGTCCTGGGTGTGGGTGCGGCCGATCTTGATGATGTCTTTGAAAGCGTGCGCCTTATCGTTCAGGCCATTGTGCAGCTGCTGCAGCGCAGGCAGCAGGCGGTGTGTCACTTCTTCAGCGCAAGCAATATGCATAGCCGTAGGGAAAGTGTCGTTTGACGACTGGGACATGTTCACATGGTCATTCGGATGAACTGGTGATTTCGTGCCGATCGTGCCACCGAGAATTTCGATGGCGCGGTTCGCTATCACCTCATTGGCGTTCATGTTCGACTGCGTGCCAGACCCTGTCTGCCAGACTACAAGCGGGAAATGATCGTCCAGCTTGCCCTCAATTACTTCGTCAGCAGCCTGGATGATGGCCTTGCCGAGGTCTTCAGGCATCTTGCCAAGAGCCATATTGGTTTCAGCGGCGGCGCGTTTGACAATGCCGAGGCCTCGGACCAGCGGTAGGGGCTGGGTTTCCCAGCCGATCTTGAAATTGCCGAGGGAGCGCTGGGCCTGGGCGCCCCAATAGCGGTCACCGGGCACTTCCACTTCACCCATTGTGTCGGATTCCATCCGGGGTTTGTTTGAGCCGCCAAACAGTTTCATTGCGCCGTCCTCCAAGTCTTAAATATGGGCGCGGTGTAGCAGGTTTGGGCGGCTTCGCAATTGCGGTGGAAGCAGGGACGAAAGGGATCTCGTTATCGTGGTTCGCGGCCACCGGTTCCAGCCATCCATGTTGGCTTTGTGATGACCAGAATCAGCCCTCCCATGATGAAGAGTGTGGCGACCAGCAATCGAAATGTCAGCGGTTCGCCCAAAGCGGCCCACCCCATCATTGCGGCAATTGGCGGCACCAGCAATTGGCTGACCCCCGATACTGCAGGGGTCAGCCTTGGCACCACCGCATACCAGATGGCGTAGCCGCAGCCCGATGTGATTGCGCCAGACAGGACCGCGTAAATCAGGCCGGTCTGGTCTGACAATGCGCCCGGCGGGACGATAGCCATCAATGGTAGCGCAAGGACGGTTGCGCGCAGAAAGTTACCCGCCGTCAGGGCGAGCGGGTTCGATACGCCCCGTCCCAGCAACGTGTAGATCCCCCACCCCACGCCGGAACATACCATGGCGCCAACCGCCCAGACGCTGGGAGAGCTCAACGTGGGCCAAACGAGATAGACAAATCCGAAGAACGCAATGGCCGCGCCGGTCACTTCCGGCAAGGAAAGTCCGCCGCGAAAGGCTGCCACGCAGAGAATTGTGATCTGCACGGATGCAAACAGTGCCAGCGCTCCCGTGCCAGTGTCCAAAGCGATATAGGCGAATGAGAACATCAGAGCGTAGATCAACAACATGGCAGCGCCCGTCCAGCTTTTGGCTTTGAACGCCGACGCTACTTCGCCTCTAAACGCGAGTATGATGATCAACGCAATTGCGCCGCTCACTATTCGAACCAATGTAAAGGCTTCAGGCCCGATGTCAGTTTCCGAAAGCGCTACACGCGCCAAAAGCGAGTTTGCCGCAAACGCCAATAGCGACAGCGCGGCCAGTATGAGTATACGCACCATGATGCCCCGCGTAAGGCAGACCCAACCTATCGGAAAGTCACACTTTAATGAGCACCGATGACTGGATACGCCACGGCAAGGTGGCTGCGCGACTGACCGAGGATGGCGCGCTAGAGGTGCGCTGCACCGGGCTGACGACACAGACGAAGTACTACAAGACGCTACTGCGCGAGTTTTTCCGCAAGAATTTCCAACCGCTACGCCCCGGCTATGGCGATTATGCCGTGCACATCCTGATGGAATACACCGGTGACGCCCCGTGGATGGACCTGGACAATCTCGCAAAAGCCCTGCTCGACAGTGTTAATGGGCACGCGTTTGAAGATGACCACCAAGTGGCTCGCCTGCTCGTGGAGCGCCGGGTTGGAGATCGTGAAGGGATTTGGATGCGTGTTGAAGAGATGAACTAGTCGAGGCGTTTGAACGGCATTGGGATGGCCGATGCGCTGGCGCGAGCGACCAGTTTGCCATCCGGGTCGAAACAATCAGCTTCCATGAACGCGGCGGATCGCCCGCGCTTCAGGATGCGGGCTTCGACAGAGGCCGGACCTGGCATCAGTCGTGAGAGATAGCTGATTTTCATTTCCAGGGTCGGCGCGGTCATGGTGACATTGCTATCGATGATCACGCAGGTGCTCATCGCCTCGTCGAGCATGGCTGCAATGAAGCCGCCCTGGATGGCGCCGGTTGGGTTTGCGAACGCTTCCGGCACGACGAAATCCATACGAATGCGCCGTGCGTCTTGTTCAACTTCGGACAACGTCATGCCCAACGTGTCTGAGCAGGGCGGGCGTTTCTTTGAATTCTGGAACCGGGACAGCATCTCAGCATCGCTAAGACGAGGTCTATCGGGCGCTACGGAACTCATTTCCGGCGGAAGGCGTCCAGTTTCACGACGGTGCCTTCATTGGCTGTGTCAGGCATGGATTCGGACGACACGTTATCCATGCCTGAAACCGCTTCCATCGCCGGAGCGATAACCGAGGTTTCGCCAGACACAGGTGGCTCGAATGCCAGGCCGAACTTCACGGACGGGTCGGCAAAGCGCGTTACGGCGGCGAACGGCACGCTGAGATGTTGCGGCACGCCAGAGAATTTGAGGATCAATTCAAAATGATCGGGGTGGACTTCCAGGTCCCAGAACTGGTGTTGCACCACAATTGTGATGTCGTGGGGGAACTGTTCAATGAGGTAATCGGCAATTTTAACGCCGGGTGCGCGCGTCAGAAATGTGATGAAAAAGCGGTGATCGCCAGGCATCTGGCAGTTGGCTTCCACATTCCGGAGCGCTTCGCGTACCACGCCGCGCATCGCCGCTTGGGACAAGTTGTCGTATCCGATAAAATCTTTCACTCGGCCCTCCATCACCCTCGCAGCTCTCTAGAGTTAAGCCACACTAGACAACCGTTCAAACGGCTTCTCTGAGAAAGCGAGCTTCTATCTCTCGCTTCTTCTCTATCGCGCTTAATTCTCCTCGCGGGGTGCATATACGCCCAACATCTGTGCAGGGTAAGCGATAAATTTCGCAACTTTTGCGTTTTTACGCCGCGCCGCCATCACAAGATCATTGTTCCTTGGACAGTCGCACCACCGGGTGCCTTGAATTTCTTCAGAAATTAACCACTGTGGCGATAAAGGCGCTCCAGTGAACAACTTAGATCACTATTTCATGACCGGCTGAAACTTTGTCACGGCGATAAATGAAGGTGGAGGCTTCTGTTGCCAGGCGCCTCCGGGCCCCGCCTAGGGCGCTGATGCCCTAGGAGTTAAAGCGGCAATCCGCGCACAGCTTACGCTGCGAGCAGTTCACCTTCAGCAAAGTTGTCATTAGCAACTATTTGCGAGTGAGCTTCTAAGGGGGCTCAATCCGGCGAAGGCCTCGTCTTTACACGTCCGTCGATCCTGTTTCGTCCCCAGACCTCCCGCTAATGACGGGGTAGATTGGTGGAGACGCCGGGTACCGCCCCCGGGTCCGAACCGCTTATTACACGCGCGTTTATCGCCATAGTTCACAAGGAACACAGTCTATATAGCAAGCCCGGCGCTTCGATTGAAGGGCCGGGCTTTGGATCGTTGTTTTGCTGCTGCTTATTGCGACAGGCGCACTTCGCGGAAGTTGCCGCCAATGTTGGAGAAGGCGGTAGCCAGTTGAACGGCATTTTCCGCGCGGTAGTAATACTCCACGCTGGTCGCGCATGTTTCCAGAAGCGCCCGGGTGTCCTCATCGTCCACGCCAAAGGCGATGGCGTAGATTTCAACGCCCTGGCCTTTGATTGTGTCGCATGCGGCCAGTGTGTTCTCATCCGCAAAGTCTTCCTCGCGCTGCCAGTTTCCGCGGTGAACCGTGCTGTTCCAGGTCGGCTTGCCGGGTGAGCGCGTATTGTGACCGTCTGACATCAACACGATCGCCTTCCGGCCGTTTATGAGGGCGAACTCATCGAAGTCGGCCGCGGAATTGAATGGCTCCAGGGTCGTGTTCGGGTCATTGGTCAGCATGCGCAAACCCCACATCAGCGCTGGCGCCATGTAAGTGTCTCCCGACGTTCTTAAGCCGTTCACTTTTGCTTCCAGGTCCGCAACGGTAGAAGTGAGATCCAGCACGGAGTCCTTGGCGCAGGCATTCCCGTTTGTAGCGATCTGGCCGCGCACCTGGGTGACATTCCAGTTGGTGGCGTTGAACCGGTCGGGCATGGGCCGGGTGTCTACACAACCGTGAAAGGTGTAGTTTTTCGTGGACGTAGACGGTGGATTGGTCGTGCAGACCGGCACGGGATCGCTGTCACAGTTTTCCCACCGGTAACATGTTTGGGCAACACCATCTCGATAACAGGTGTATGGATTTCTCTCACATCCCGCATCGCGCCGAGCAGCGTTAGTTGTTTTGCAGGTCTCGCCTCCTGGATTTTCCGTGGTCTCGGTGCGGTCTGCACCCACAGTGATCCAACCTTCATTGCGCACACCGGTTCCGAGGTTCACATGGTGTGTGAACGGAACAATTCCCATCTTGGCATCAGAGTTTCCGTCCACAATGGTCTCGCCAATCATCAGTCCGGCTGCGTTTTTGAGGGACTCAATACGCGTAAATACCGTGCCATCATCTTCGGGCGGAAGATCGGCCGACATGGACCGCGAGGTATCCAGCACCAGCACAATTTCAGCTGTTGCCGTAGCGACAGTCGCGCGTGACTCCATGCTGAATGGCACGATTTCCTTGTCCACAAAGCCGCCAAGGATGGTTTCAAAATCACCGTCAAGTGTGGCGACGATCTCATCGCCAATGAAATTCACTGTGCCCGTGAAGGAATCGATCCGGCGAAGAGGGGTTACATTGGCGGTCAGGAAATTGTTCAGCTCAGTGGTGGCCTGATCGCGCTCAATCACGCCATTCGACAGATCCGAAGCGACGGCCAGCAGCGCTGCGTCCAGGGACGTCTGCGCTCTGAAGCGCGCGGAGCTGACACTGTTTGCATCCACCGAAAGTGCCAACACCGCCATGAAGGGCAGACTGATCAAGGCGAACATCATCGCAATATTGCCGCGTTTATCATTTTTGAATTTATCGACCGCGGCGGAAAACGAAATAAAACTTAACACGTTTATTTCTCCAACTGAAACACACATGACCGCTGAATAAATGAAAAATCTGATTTTATTTTTAAATGGGCGCAGAAGAATTTGTATTGACTGTTAACCGGCAGTTAATCCTGGTGCTGTGCCGCCGCGAACTGGCGGGTTTCAGAGGACGCGTTCGCCGGGCGCTGCTTAGTAGGCCAGTCGCAGGTCTGCGATGGAATTTGCAATTGCTGTATAGGCGTCCAACAGCTCCTGGCTGCTATCGGCCTCGAACGCGAAATCGACGCCGGAAGAACAATACTCCAGGATCGCTTCGCCATCTTCGGGCGCATTGAACGCGACGGTGTAGATCAAGATGCCGTCGGTTTTGGCATCATCACAATAGGCCTGGGCCTGTTCGAACGAGGTGCCGAGGTCTGCATGGTGCGTGCGGTTGAAATTGCCGTCCGTCATCATGATCAGGACTTTCTTCGTATCCGGCACATTATAACCTAAAGGCGTGCTGCCATTCGGCCAAACCGCGGACCAGTCAGGAGACATGATGTAGCGACCCCAGTTTACGCCGAGATGTCCTGCCGTGCCGCCACCAGCGGTCAGGCCCGCAATGTAGTCGGTCAGTGTCGTCAGGTCTGAGGTCAGCGGAACCGGCGTCGCCACGTTGCAGTTGCTTGGCGTGTCCCATTCTTCGTCGTCTTCATCCCAGACGGCTTCGGCACCAGACAGATAGTGGCCAATGCGTGGAGTGGTCGCCTGGTCCCATTCGTCAGAGTCGCGCTCGAACACACAGGTGTTTGTTATGGTGACGGACTCTTCGACTGGTGTCTGGATTTTGAACTCGAAGTTTAGCCAGCCATAATACGTGCCGGTCGCGTTGGCGCCAGAATAGACGTAGGCGCGGATGGAGTTCCAGCCTTCCGGAACATCGCCAGCATTGTAGTCGCCGCCATTGTCGCCGAACATGGCATAGGGGGTGTAGTTCTCGGTTTGAGCGTGTTGATCGCCATTGAACGTCAAATGAATGCTCCCAGTGTTGCCATTCAGGAAGCTTCCGGGCTTCACGGTCACGCCAATGTTGAGATAGTCCAGCTGGTCGTCGGTCACATTCAGAACCGAGCCGTCGCTGATTTCCCCGATGGCGGAATCATCTCGCGAATCATACAGCACGAATTTCAGATGCGAGGAGAAGTAACCCACTGATTCGACACCGGGGTCCTCGCCAACAATGTGGGTGTAGGTGCGTGTCGCTGTTAGGCCGGTGGCTTCGTCGAAATACTCTCCCGCATTCACAGCATGGCTGTAGCCGACCAGTGCGATCCGCACATCGTCACTGCCTTGAGGATTGTTGGCGAGGAGTTTCGTTACTGCCGTTGTGGCGGCAGATTGCAAAGCTGAAAGTCGGCTCGGCTGATTGTATCCCGGCGCAGACGCATGGGTCATCGAGCCGGACAAGTCGAAAACGAACGCTACGTCGATCTTGCCCAAGCCAAATTTCGCTGCCGACTCCAGCTCAAAATCTACATGTTCGTTCTTTACGAACTCGCCGAGAATGGACTCTGAGGTGCAGTTTACACTGGCCGTGACGTCGCCGGTCAGTGGAGCCTGAACAAGGATGGGCGTTCCGCAGGCCACTTTGTCAGTCATCTCGGCCAGCATGGCGTTGAAGTAGACGTTGAATTCAGCCTCGATCCCTGCCTGATCATTTCCGGCGATGCTTTCCCGAGCCGCCGCAAGCAGAGCGCTATCCAGGCCAGATTGCAGCTTGTTTCTGATCGAGCTGGAATAGTTGATGTCGACCGCCAGCGCCAAAACAGCCATGAAGGGCAGACTGATCAAGCCAAACATCATCGCCACATTGCCGCGCCGATCATTCAAGAATGACTCCGGTTTGATCAGTCTTGTGAGATAACTCAACATTGTATCCGCCCAGGAACAGTCAGATTGCCAGCATTAGGGTGCAGGGATTAGCTTTTTCCGTCTCTGCGATGCCAGATTTCCCAGGTTTCGCTCTCACTTCGGTAACCAGACCTTGCAGCCATAGAGGAGCTGGCGTTTCTTTGCGCAAAGCGAATCAGGATTTTCGATGACCCCTTATCTCGATCTGCTGCGTGATGTCCTTGAGCACGGGACGGACCGGAACGACCGGACCGGCACAGGCACACGTGCTGTTTTTGGACGGCAGTTGCGGTTTGATCTCGCGGACACCTTTCCGCTTCTGACCACGAAGAAGCTTCATTTGCGCTCCATCATTGTTGAGCTGCTCTGGTTTCTGCGTGGAGACACCAATGTTGCGTGGTTGAAAGACAATGGCGTCAGCATTTGGGACGAATGGGCGGCGCCGGACGGCGACCTTGGCCCAGTCTACGGAAAACAGTGGCGCAGCTGGGCCGCGCCCGACGGCCGAGTGATCGACCAAATTACGAATGTCCGCGACCAGATCATCTCAAATCCGGACTCCCGGCGCCTCATTGTTTCGGCATGGAACCCTGCGGACGTGGACAGTATGGCCCTGCCTCCATGCCACTGCCTGTTCCAGTTCAACGTCATGGACGGGAAACTGAACTGCCAACTCTATCAGCGATCAGCGGATATTTTCCTGGGTGTGCCCTTCAATATTGCCTCATACGCCTTGCTTACGATGATGATGGCACGTGCGACGGGTCTGCAGCCCGGTGAGTTCATTCACACCTTTGGGGACGCTCACCTGTACTCGAACCATTTCGATCAAGCGCAGCTTCAGCTTTCACGAGAGCCTCGTGCGCGGCCCAAAATGGTTCTGACCCCGGAAAAGACTGATCTGTTCGGCTGGACGTATGAGGATTTCACCCTGGTGGATTATGATCCCCATCCGCACATCAAGGCGCCAGTGGCAGTCTAAACAGATTGTGGATCGATGAGGCCGGCATTTTCGCGTCGCCGTATCATCTCTGACACAACCACGGCGCCCACCATCTTGCCGATGACAAACACCACCCAATTCGCAAAGTGGAGCATGTTTCCCGGCTCGTCATCCAGCCGGATCTGGCGGGCAAGATCAGCGCCGTAGAGGAAGATCGTGGTATCAACCGGCGCCGCCAGCGCGCTCGACAGCAGGATTCGTGTCGACAGCTTGTACTTTGTGAATGTGTACAGCGCCCAGTCGACCAGCTCTGACACGGCGAACGCGATGCCTGACGCCAGCGCGATCACTGGCCACGCGTAGTAAAACGACCAGCCGATCGCCAGCGCCATCATGATCAACACTTTCTGGCCGACATTGCGCTGAACAAAATCGCGCAAAACAAACACCAGCCCCGTCACGAGCGTCAGCGGGTGCAATTCTATCCCCTTGGCAAACCATGAGCTGGGCTGTGCCAGGCTGATCGGGTCGATCACGCCGAATGACCAGTTCAGAAACGGGATGACCAGGAAATAAAACATC
>JBCCAA010000102.1:0-5970 GCA_039815055.1 Pseudomonadota bacterium
CCTTGGCCAGCGACCGGGGCCCACTGGACGTGACCGGCTGGGCTCGTGACCTTTTCCCACTCATATTTGAGCAGGTTTTCAAAATAGGTCATGTCCCACGTGTCTGGGGTTGGGGTCCACGGGCCTTCGAAGCCTGCCGTCGTGGTGTCATCCCCTCGACCGGACGCGTAGTCATTCATCCAGCCAAAGCCCATATTTTCCATCGGTGCCCCTTCGGGCTCAACACCGACTTCACTTTCTGGTCCAGCGCCGTGGCCTTTGCCGAATGTGTGACCGCCAGCGACCAGCGCAACCGTCTCATAATCATTCATTGCCATACGGGCGAAGGTGATGCGCACATCATGCGCGGCGGCAAGCGGATCTGGCACAGCATCCGGGCCTTCTGGGTTCACGTAAATCAGACCCATCATCACCGCGCCAAGCGGCGTGTCGAGCTTGCCAGCATCGGCGTCTGGCGCCTGATAATCGCGTTGACCTGCGTAGCGGCTATTCTCGTTGCCAGAGGCCGCGAGCCACTCATTTTCCGGGCCCCAGTAAATGTCTTCTTCCGGCTCGAACCAATCGGCGCGACCGCCAGAGAAGCCAAATGTTTTCAGGCCACAGACTTCCATGCCGACATTAGCGGAGAGGATCATCAGGTCAGCCCAAGAGATCTTATTGCCGTACTTTTGCTTGATCGGCCAAAGCAGGCGACGGGCTTTGTCCAGGTTGCCATTGTCTGGCCAGCTGTTTAGCGGTGCGAAGCGCTGTGAACCAGAGTTTGCGCCACCGCGACCATCATAAGTGCGGTAGGTCCCGGCACTGTGCCACGCCATGCGCACGAAAAAGCCAGTATAATTTCCGTAATCGGCGGGCCACCAGTCCTGGCTGTCCGTGATCAGCTCAGCGAGGTCTTTTTTCAGCGCGTCATAATCGATCGACTTGAACGCTTCGACATAATCGAAATCATCCTCAAGCGGGCTGACTTGCGGCGCGTTCTGGTTGAGAATTTTGACGTTAAGCTGCTCGGGCCACCAACTTTTATTCGCCAGGTCGCCGGTCTTAAAGCCGTGGCGTACCGGGCATTTCATATCATCTGCCATGAGGTCTCCTATCTCAGTTTTGTGCGATTTTTTATCTGGGTATGGAATTATACTGGCAAGGTACGCCGCCAAGGGCTATCGATCCAATTAATAATAACGCTATCCGCCAAAGGTTTTGACTATACCGAGTGAATCCTGCGCCGCGCTCAACTCGCGCGAGAGGATAAGACGATTGCATTCTCCGGAACTGTTGCGTTTACTGCTGGTCTAGGCCTTGCGTCACTGAAAGAGGGACGATTGCAGAGTTCGCTTAGGAGGCGAAAACTATGCCATTTTGCAACAAATTTCTGGCGATTTTCGCTGTTCTCGTTCTGCTTAGCGCCCCGGCGTTCGCCGACGGCACACCCGGAAAACCTGTCAATCGTGGACCGGAGCCTGTGCAAGCCCACCAACCTGTTCCCCCAGAGCCCGGCTGCTACCTAATCGAAGACGGCCGTGCCTGGTCCTGCCCGGCCCATCCTGCGACGAAGATCAAACCGGCCCCCGTGATTGAGAAACAAAGCGCCTCAACGCCCTGCTGCGGTACGTTTAAGCGCACCATTGTGAAAGAGCATCCGCCGGTCGTCACCAAGCGTACCACAACGCATCGCAAGGCCCCGACACAGCACATCGTCAAACATTATCCAGCAGAGACCGTACGTACGGTTCAAACTTCAAATGAAGTTCGGCTGGACATGGCAAGCTTTACTGGCGGCGTCGGATCAGGCGTCGATGGCGGATTCTATGGCGGAGGCGGCGGCGCCATCGTGATCTCCAGCGGACGGAGCTTCTCTGGCGTGCTCAGCCATAGCGCCTCTCAGTTCACCTTCCGGGGTCATCGCGGCGGCAAGAAGCGCGGCGGCGGCGGTGGACGTCCCTGCGGCTGCTAGAACAGGCCGCGATCACGCCTGATCTCGAACCCATCCCTCGACATTCGCAAGGAACGCCGCTTCCAAACGGGTCGCGCTGACCGTCTGCAAGTCTGACGGAAACGGCCGCGCTCGGCTCATCACTTCTGACAGGTTGATCAGGCGGCGCAGACGCTCCGCCGAGCGTGGACGCAATTGTGGTAAAATCTCGTCTTTGACGCGCTGAGGCGGGATCAGCTCAATGCCGCTCAAGTCGCGCCCGAAGGCCTCCGCCGTTGGCGTTCCGACCTGCATCATTTGTCCAATCGTCAGAGCTGCATCGCCCGCCGTGAGCCAATAGGTCCGCCCCCAGTCAGGCACCGCGACCACGTCGGTGATCGCCTCCGCAACCCAGTCCACCGGAACAAAATCGCATTGCGTATCGCCCGCCAGGGGAAGGATCGGCAAGCGCCCTCTCAACACCGTCGCAATGAACATGTGAAAGCCTTGATGGCTGGCAATCTCGCCGGTCTCTGAATGCCCTGCAATGATCGAAGGGCGGATGATCGTCCAATCGGTCTTGCTGTCCCGGACGAGGCCCTCAGCCGCGCGTTTCGAGGCCACGTATTCTGACGCAACCGGCGCAGCAGGGCCGTACGCTTCTGAGCAATAAGCGGTCGACACGAAGTGCAATCTGGCGTTCGCTGCCTCAGCCAGGTCCACCACGTGCTGCACGCCTGAAATATTCGTCGCACTCAGCTCGGGCACTTGTCCGCTCATATCGGTGATCGCGGCGCAGTGAACGATCGTATCGATCTGATCGCAGAGCGCAGCATAGTCCGCGGCATCGAGCCCCAATTTGGGGGCGCGAATATCAATCGCGATCTGCGGCAGGTCGCTCTCCGGGCGGGTCCGATGACGCGCCACAAGCAATCGCGCCTGCGGCAAACGCCCGACAAGCTCGCGCCCAATCACACCACTGGCGCCGGTCAAAAGGATCATAGGTCCCACCTCATGGCGCCATTAACGGCCGGTAGGACGAAGAGACAAGTCAATCAAATGTGAGATGTGCCGTGACCTGATTTCCGAAACCGGATCTCCGGAACATCCGTCGGCCGTTTCAACCTATAACAACAAAATTAGAATCAAGTACGTCCAGTAGGCAATAACCCCCATCACCAGCCCGAAAACTCGAATGCTGGTCTTCCAATTGAGACCACCATCGAGCAAAATGAAAAGCGAGGCGCTTCCGCCAGAAACCCAAAAGCCGAGCATGACAAGCAGCTTGGCGTTCTCCAAACCGTTTTCGACACGTTCAGACGTGCTCGTCACAAACCCAAAGATGAATCCAAGCACAAAAACCAAAGCGGTTATCGCGAACGGTAGAGCAAAACCCTCGCACCACCATTTTACGAACTGGCTTTTGGAGAATGTTGGCCACCAGTCCGGTCCAGGATCATCGGGCTCGCGCATCTTGTCCTAACGCAGCCGCCCGCAGCGGCGCTCATACATCTCGATCGCCGCGGGCATCCATTGGCGGAAATTCTCGGCGCGGGTTTCGGAAGTTGGGTGCGTGCTCATCCATTCAGGCGGACGTTGGCCACCGCCAATCTGTCCCATACGTTGCCAAAGCTCCGGGGCCTCGCGCGGGTCGTAACAGGCGCGCACCAGGAGCTCCAATCCGATCTTGTCGGCCTCTGTTTCATGCTCTCGCGAAAAGGCCATTAGCCCGCCCTGCGCCGCCATGCCCATAGCTTGACGCACCATTTGCGCCTGGCCGGGATCCATATCGCCAAGACCAAGCCCGACGGCGACGGTCCCGATTTGTGCCAGACGGCTATTGCTCATCCGCTTGGCTCCGTGATGCGCCAGGGCATGGCCGATCTCATGGCCCATCACCACGGCGAGCTTGTCGACATCCCGAATATCTTCCAGCGTCACCTGGCCATCATAATTGCCGGTAATGTCGAGAATGCCGGTATAGATCGCGACATAGCCCCCCGGCAGGCAAAACGCATTCGGCTGCTCGGATTGGATGACATTGAACGTCCAATCGAATTGCTGCGCCACAGGTTCAAACGTGAAACCGGCATCGAGATAGTCCTGTTCCATCTCGATCGCTGCCACCCGCAGCCGCTCACCGATCTCATTGACCGTGTCATAGACCTGCCGCCCGGCAATATCGCAGCTTGAGCTTCGACCAGAGCAAATCACATTGCGGCCTTCCTGTTGCAGCATTTGCCCATAGGACTGCGCGCCGAGCTCACTCGCCTGATCGATGTAGATCGTGTTGAACTCGCTTTTGCCAGAGTACGGGTTCACTTCCTGATTGGAGAAATAATAGATCGCGAGACCAATCAGCGCGATGATGATGATCCCAAAACGGCCGCCTGGCATGCGCGTCCTCCTTGTCCCGTTAACCCTCACTTAACCTTAAGCCCGGGCGTGGGGAAGGCTATGAGACCAGTTCAGTCCGCGATCAAAGATTGCTGAGCGCCGAGCGCTGTGGGACACTCAAGGCCATCCAAGATGGGAGGCGGCATGGCGCAAAAGATCGAGATTTGGTTCGAGTTTGCCAGCACGTATTCCTACCTCACAGTCTCGCGCGCCGCGCCGCTTTTGGAAGCTGCGGGCGTGCCTTTCGCGTGGAAGCCCTTCCTGCTCGGACCGATTTTCAAGGCCAAAGGCTGGGACACGTCCCCGTTCAACCTGGATAAAGCCAAAGGCAATTACATGTGGCGCGATGTGGCGCGCCGGGCTGAGCGTTTCGGCCTGCCCTTTCAGCGCCCTCCGATCTTCCCCATGCACACGGTTCAGGCCGCGCGGATCATGACCGCGGCGCTGGAACAGCCCTGGTGCGGCGCCTTTGCCCAAGCGGTCTTCACGGCGGAGTTCGCCCGCGGCGAGGACATATCAGACCCGGCCGTGCTCACCCGCACGCTTGAGACCTGCGAGGTCGACGCGGCGCACTGGCTGGATGCCGCCCAGTCTGACGAAACCAAAGCTGCTTTGCGCGCACGCACCGACGAGGCCGCGGCGCTCGGCCTGTTCGGCGCGCCGAGTTTTCGGGTCGGCGAGGAGCTGTTCTGGGGCGATGACCGCCTCGAAGATGCCTTGATCTGGGCGCAGGAAAGACGTTGACCGAGGGCCGCACCCCCGGCAACACTAGCTCCATGAGCGACACTGCAACGCCCACCGACGCCGAAAGCCAGAAGCCGCTCCCGATCTGGGACGTGCTCAGCGAGATGGCGCTTTATGCCTCAACCGCGCTAATTGTGACCGGGCTGATCCTACCTTCAATCTGGAAGCCCAATACGTTTGGCTTTGGCGGCCAGGAGTATAATCTCTATGGCATCGTCCAGACCTTGTTTGAGAGTGGCTTGCCCTTCCTGGCGCTGGTCGTGGTCTTCTTCTCAGGCATCTTTCCGCTCGCCAAGACGCTCACCGCCGCGATCATTTTCCGCCAGGGCGCGCATCCGAGCCCGAAGCTCGCCATGCTGCTCAATGTGCTCGGCAAGTGGTCGATGCTCGACGTCTTCCTCGCGGCGCTGCTGATTGGGATCAGTCAGATCAGCATTTATATCGGCTTTGAGACCCGCGCCGGCCTTTATTACTTCGCGCTCGGCGTGCTGCTCAACAATGCGGCTACGATGCGCCTCACTTTCACCCGTTCCAAATAGCCCTATTTAGAGCCCATGACCGATCAACAGACCCAGGCCCCCCAAAAAGCCCCAGAGCCCAAGCTCGACATCCGCATCATCCCGGTGACGCCGCTGCAGCAGAACACCTCGCTGATCTGGCACCGCGAGACCATGGAAGGCGTGTTCATTGATCCCGGCGGCGAGATTGATCGCCTGATGGCGGCGGCCGAGCAGTTTGGCGTCAAGATCGTCGCGGTCTGGCTGACACATGGCCATCTTGATCATGCCGGGGCCGCCACGGCGGTCAAAGAGCGCACGGGATGCCCGATCATTGGCCCGCACAAGGATGATCAATGGCTGCTCGACGATATCGAAGCGCAAGGCGCAAAATATGGCATTGCTGATGGCAAGAATGTCGTC
>JBCCAA010000180.1:0-1876 GCA_039815055.1 Pseudomonadota bacterium
GGATGGACTAGAGATACTTTTGCAGACGATAAATTTTCATATTTATTTACCATTAGACTCGGCCATGGTCACCACCAGTGGATACCCCTTCGCGGCGCAGACCATGGCAAGGCCAATGCCAGTGTTACCGGAGGTGGCCTCCACCACCGTCTGGCCGGGTTTCAGCGTTCCATCCCGTTCAGCGGCTTCGATGATATTGAGCGCAAGGCGATCCTTCACCGACCCGGCCGGGTTGAAGGCCTCGAATTTCACATAAACGGTGACATTTTCCGGCGCGATGCGGTTGATGCGGATGCAGGGCGTGTCGCCGACGGTGTCGAGCACGCTGTCATAGCGCTTGCCGCGCCCATTGGTGGTTCTGATGGCCATGTTACCCTCCCTGTCTTTTTGGATCGAGGACAGGGTAACATGGCTTCTCAGCCAAGGATACGGGGCCGTCAGCCGGGGTAGAGCGTGGTGAATTTCTCTTCCAGATAGGCCATCAGGGGGCCGGAGGTTGGTTCTTCGCCGCAGGCATGGGTGATCGTATCCTTGGGCAGGCGCAGACCGCCATGGGTTTGCAGATTGGTCTGCAGCCACATGGTGGCGGGGCTTGGGTCGCCCGCAACCAAAGCATCCTCCAACCCGTTTACTTGGCTCGTCAGCGCCTCATAGAGGCATCCGGCGTACACATTTCCGAGGCTGTAGGTCGGGAAGTAACCGAAGAGCCCGACGGACCAGTGCACATCCTGCAAAAGGCCGTTGGACGGCTTGTCGACCGCGTAGCCGAAATCGGCCTCGAACCGGTCGTTCCACGCAGCCTCCAGATCTTTGACGGTCAGGTCGCCACCCACCAAGGCGCGTTCAAGGTCAAACCGCAGCATGATGTGGAGATTGTACTGCACCTCATCCGCTTCGGTCCGGATATAGCCGCGATGGACGCGGTTGACGGCGGCGTAAAACGCATCGGCGTCCGCCACGCCGATGTCGCCGAACCGGTCTGTCATGGCCCCAAAAAGCCAGCCGCAAAACGCCCGGCCCCGGCCCAACTGGTTTTCATAAATGCGCGACTGGCTTTCATGGACGCCCATGGACACGCCATGGCCCAGGGGCGTCAGCCGGTAGGCCGGGTCGATGCCCTGTTCATAGCAGGCATGGCCCGTTTCATGGATGGTGGAATAGAGGCAGTTGAAAGGATCATCCTCGCAAATCCGCGTGGTGATGCGCACGTCATCGCCGGAGCCGGAGGAAAACGGATGCACGGCCAGATCAAGCCGTCCTCGGGTTCTGTCATAGCCAAAGCGCTCGGACACTTCATTCGCCAGCGCCATCTGCACGTCGCGGGCAAAACTGCCCGAAATCTCTGGCCCCGCCTGCCCCGCCAAAGCCCGTTCGCGCAAAGCAACAAGCCCCGGGCGCATGCCGTCGAACATGGTTTGCAGCTCCGCGCCGGTGATGCCCACCTCGTAGTCTTCAATCAGCGCGTCATAGGGGCTGACCGCGTTGCCTGCGATCGCCTGCGCCTCTTCCCGCTTGAGCGCGACCACCTCTTCCAGCACCGGAAGGAAGGCGGCCACATCATTTGCGCGTCGCGCTTTCGCCCAGATACCCTGGGATTTGCTGGTGAGACAGGCAAGTGCCGTGGCCAGATCAGCCGGTACTTTGGAGGCGCGTTCGAACCCGCGCCGGATTTCGCGGATGTTGGCGGCGGCCACCTCTGTTTCCGGCTCTGCGGCATCGAGCCATTCGCCCACCTGAGGATCCGTGCGACGGGCATGCAACACCGCCTCCATCGCGCCATGTTCTTCGGCGCGTTGGTCGGTGGCGCCGGGGGGCATCATGGTTTCCTGATCCCAGCTGAGCCGCCCAGAGATTTGTCCCAAAGCCCGTGTCTGAC
>JBCCAA010000169.1:0-2309 GCA_039815055.1 Pseudomonadota bacterium
AGATGTCGAACGGCATGCGCACCGTGAAAATCTCCAATCAGGAACCGGTGGAGAAAGAGCGCCTGTTCAAGGCCACCGCCGACATCAAGGACCTCTCGATCCGCCTGCAAAGCGCCCAGGCGTTGATGATGCCCACGGTCGATATCCTCTCGGCGATTGTCTTTATCCTGATCATCGGCGGCGGCGGCTACATGGCCCTGTCGGATGGTTTCAGCATGGACGGCGCGGCCATCGTGGCCTTCATGATCGGCATGGCGCTGATCTTTGATCCATCGCGCCGGGTGGCGGCGTTTTTCGTCAAACTGCAGGCCAGTCTTGTGATCCTGGATGGAGTGCGGTCGCTGTTTCGCGAATTGCCCAGCATTACCAACGCGCCCGAGGCCCAGACCGCGTTTGACGCCGGCGGCGACATCACCTTTGAAGGGGTGGATTTCGCTTATGCGGGCAAGCCCCCGCTCTTTGACGGGCTCGACCTGATCTTTGAGGGCGGCGGGGTCAGCGCCATTGTCGGCGCGACCGGTTCGGGCAAGACCACAATCCTGAGCCTGATGGCGCGGCTTTATGACGTGCAGGGAGGTGCCGTGCGCATCGGCGGCACGCCGGTCAATGCCCTGCACATCCCGGCCTTGCGCCAATCGTTCTCGGTGGTGGCCCAGGACATCGTGATCTTCAACGCCTCGATCTGGGAGAACATTCGCTACGTCAAACCCGAAGCCACCGAAGAAGAAATCTGGGCCGCCGCCGCGCAGGTCGGCATTGATGATTTGATCCGTGAACGTGGTGACACACCGCTGGGCCCCAAGGGTGCGCAGCTTTCCGGCGGGCAGAAACAACGCGTGGCCATTGCCCGCGCCTTCCTGCGCTCCGCGCCCATTCTGCTGCTGGATGAGGCAACCTCGGCCCTTGATCAACGTACCGAGGACCGGGTCAAAAAGGCCATCACCGAGCTTTCGATTGGCAAAACCACCATCATCGTGGCGCATCGTCTCTCCGCCGTCACCCATGCCGACCGCATTTTCGTGCTCGACGAAGGCCGCGTTGTGGAACAGGGCCGCCACGCAGATTTGATGGCCCAGGGCGGGCTTTACGCGGGCATGTTCGGCGCACAACGCCAAAGCTACAGCTAGCCGCGCGACATCTGCCTTGGCACAGGGCCCGTCTCTCTTCATCTTACCCAGATAAACTCATATCCCTCGCGCGCCTTCCCGCGTGACGCCTGTCTGGCTTTTCACCGGCCCAACAGAGATAACAGCCTCACTTTCGCCATGCTTGGCAGGCATGGCAGGACAACCCCGCGCCCCGCCGCACGACAGATGAGACAGGCCGATGGACATCACCGATACCGCCCTTCCCGGTGTCAAAATCATCACCCCCGCCCGTTTTGGTGACGCGCGCGGGTTCTTTAGCGAGACCTGGAACAGCGCGCGCATGGCCCAGGCCGGGCTCGACATCGCCTTTGTGCAGGACAATCATTCGCTCTCCTCCCAGCCCGGCACGCTGCGCGGGCTGCACATGCAAACCCCGCCTCATGCCCAGGCCAAGCTGGTGCGCTGCGGGCGCGGCGCGCTTTTGGACGTGGCCGTGGACATCCGCCGGGGCAGCCCGACTTACGCCCATTGGGTGGGGGTTGAGCTTAGCTTTGAGAACGCCAGACAACTGTTGATCCCCGCAGGGTTCCTGCACGGCTTTGTCACGTTGCAGCCCGACACCGAGATCATTTATAAATGCAGCGGTTTCTACGCCCCTGACTGCGACCGCGCCGTGCGCTATGATGATCCGGCCATCGGCATAAACTGGGGCCTCAGCGCCGCGCCAGTGCTCAGCGACAAGGACCGCGCCGCGCCGCTCCTGGCGGAGCTGGACAATCCTTTTGTCTATGAGGCCACCCCGTGAAGCTTTTGGTGACAGGCGGTGCAGGCTTTATCGGCTCGGCCGTGGTGCGGCTGGCGATCCGCCGCAGCATGCAGGTCATCAATGTCGATGCGCTGACCTATGCGGCCTGTCTGGACAATGTGGCCAGTGTCGCAGACGCGCCGGGATACACGTTTGAACAGGTCGACATTCGCAACCGTATGGCGCTCGACCACGTTTTTGCGACCCACCGCCCTGACGCGGTGATGCATCTGGCGGCTGAATCCCACGTCGACCGCTCCATCGACGGGCCGGGGGATTTCATCGAGACCAACATCACGGGCACCTTCAACCTGCTGGAGGCCGCGCGCAAATACTGGGACGCCGCAGGCAGGCCCGAGACGTTCCGCTTTCATCATGTCTCAACCGATGAAGTCTTTGGCACGCTGGGGGCAACG
>JBCCAA010000182.1:0-1835 GCA_039815055.1 Pseudomonadota bacterium
AGCTCTGCCGTCAGACCGGAGACGCTGAACCGGCTGAAGGTGCCTGACACTGCGCCATTCACATCAAAGCTCTGCAAGGTGTCGCCCGGGGCCATTTCGACGCCCACCGTATCAAGAAGACTGCGCAGTGCGCCGCTGGAGGTCTCTACCTCGCCCTGAAACCGCCCATCGCCGCCCAGCGACACATCACCAAGGTATTCAGCGTTCAGAAGCGGACCAACTTGGCGCAGTTCAATGCCAGATACTTTCAGTGTGTCCAAAGCGCCGGTCAGGTTTGCCGACACCGACACATTTTCGAGCACATTGGCTGCTTCAGGAAGCTGAATCCCGAAGTCACCCAACCAGGCCGGAAGGTCACGCGATTCTGCCGAAAAAGACCCTCCGAGCGTTACACTGTCGCCGAGGGTGACATCGCCGGTATAGCTTGCACCCAGTCCATCGCCATCGATGGTGGCGCGCTCGAAATTGATCTTCAGGGCTGACAGCGGCCCAGCCAGACGTCCTTCCGCGCGCACATTGCCCAACACTGCGAGATTGTATCCCAGATCAATGCCAGCCAGTTCAGCCAGGTTTTGCAGCGCACGTGCGCTTACAGAATAGGCGCCATCAAGCTGAAGCTCATCTGAAAGGGTCAGTGCGCCGTCATAGCGTGCATCGCCGCCGGCAACGCCAATGGTGGCCTCAACATCGGCCGCCGCGCCGCCAAGGAGGGCGTCCAGCGTGGCGAGGGTTAAATCCAACTCAAAGTCCTGTCCCTGAAACAAACCGTCTGCATCCAGCTGCAGCGGCGTATCCATGGCGCGCATCTGCGCGGTGAGATTCAGCTCAGCGATTTCGTAACTGGCGCCGGACGTGGCATCGATGAAGGCTAGGCGTGCGTTGCGCAGGCTTGCCGTATCGATTCCCGCGTCAACAGCGCCGCCAACGCCCTCGTCTTCGGGGGCCGGTTCACTCGGCTCAGCCGCGCCAAATTCCCAATTGGCCTGGCCATCGGCGCGGCGCTCCAGCTGCACATCGGCGTCTTCGAACACGATTTCGGCAATCTCAACGCGCCGGGCCAGAAGCGGGCCCCATTTTACGACACCGCGCAAAGCGCCAGCTTCAATCATGTTGTCACGTGAAAACCCTTCAGGATTGGCAACGCTGACCCCTTCAATCTTGGCAGAGATGCTGGGAAACAGGGACAGACCGACATCGCCGGTAAGCGTAACCTCGCGGCCCAGAGCATCGCTGGCCGCGGTTTCAATGCGCGAGCGATACACGTCATTGGGGACCAGGAAGGGCACAATCAGGGCTACGGCCACCAAAAGGCCGACCACTGCAGCAGCGATCCAGACAAAGCGTTTCATGATAGTTCAGCCTTTTAATGCGTTTCAGTGTTACGCAACCATCGAGGCGAATGTGGGGCATTTCGCAGGCGCCGAACAGACCCGATCTGCATTTTAACGCATACCCGCTTGACCGCCTGCCCCCCCTTTGTTGCTTTCGCTGAAGATGCGATCGTAGTCCGTTGAGGTGATCGATATGATGCCTCCCCGTTGAATGCCCCGTTTCAGCTCCGTCCAAGTCCACGAGGCCCGACTGGAGCCACCCGCTGCAACCGACCGCCCCGACTTAGTGATAATCGTTGGTAGCTCACCCTCAAGCCCGACGGCAAGTTCGGCAAGTTCATCATCCTCAACGAGAAGAAGAACAGCGCCATCAGCCTCGCCCCCGGGAGGATGGTCGAAGGATGATTTGTATTGTCTTCCGCACATGCTGCTCGCTGCATGCCCTCGTAGATCAGAAGAACGAAAAGACCAGCCCTTCGTCTAGTGCGATGAACATGTTAGAAA
>JBCCAA010000129.1:0-3842 GCA_039815055.1 Pseudomonadota bacterium
AGCCCGTCCACACCGCGCAGGCGCAACTCACCGTCCAGCGGCGCAGTGTCCTGAATGCCCATCGCAACCGTGCCGACCGGGTGATAGATCGTCTCGCCGGTCGCGCGGATGTAGGCGTCGATATCATCGTCGGACGTGGCGTCGGCGCCGGGCACGATTTCCGGCCCTCGATAAGGGGTGAAAGCCTCCTGGCGGGCCACATTGCGCATGAGTTTGATGCTGTCGCGCATCACGGTGCGGTCACCTTCAGTCGCCAGGTAATTGGGATCGATGGCCGGGGTGTCGAACGGGTCGCTTGAACTCAGACCAACCGTGCCGCGGCTTTCCGGCCTGAGTTGGCAGGAGTGAAGCGTAAACCCGTCACGGTCGAAGCCTTCGCGGCCATGGTTGATCATGATGGCGTTGACGAGATGGATCTGGATATCAGGCGCGTCCAGGCCTTCCCGCGTCTTCAAGAACCCGCCGACCTGCAGATGGTTGTCGGTGCCCGGGCCAGACTTGTTCAACAGATAGCGAATGCCGATCAGGGGTTTCCGCCAATTCTTGGTCTGGCTGTACAGTGAAGTCGGCTCGATCATTTCATTGACGACAACAACGTCGAGATGGTCCTGCAAATTCGCGCCAATGCCGGGCGAGGCGACGTTCACGTCGATACCATGCGCCTGAAGATGATCGGGATCGCCAATGCCGGACAGTTGCAGGATCTGCGGCGATTGCAGGGCGCCCGCGCACAACAGCACTTCACGGCCAGCACGGATCATCTCGGCCTGGCGGCCCTTGGCCGATACCATTTCCACCCCGGTCGCGCGCCCGTTTTCCAGAACGATCTTCGTGACCCGGCTGGTGGACTTCACCGTCAGATTTGGACGCTCCAGCACCGGCTTGAGATACGCGGCAGAGGCGCTCCACCGCTCGGCATTACTGATGGTGCGCTGGAACGGACCAACGCCGTGTTGCTCAGCGCCGTTGAAATCGGGCGTGTACGGATAGCCCGCTTGATCCGCAGCCTGAAGGAATGCGCTGTAGATTGGCGAATCAATCGGCGGCTCGGTCACTTTCAGCGGGCCATCGCCGCCGTGATAGGCGTTGCCGCCATGCTCATGGGCCTCTGATTTCTTGAAATAGGGCAAGACATCCTCATGGCTCCAGCCGGTCAGGCCCATTTGCGCCCACTGATCATAGTCGCTGGGATGTCCCCGGACATAAATCATGCCGTTGATGGAGGATGACCCGCCCCAACCGCGCCCGCGCGGCTGCCATAGGCGGCGATTGTTGAGGTGCTTTTGCGGGACAGTTTCAAAGCCCCAATTGTAGGGCCCTTCTTCGCGCAGCAGTTCCCCAACCGAGCCGGGCATGCGCACAAGCAGGCTGTTATCCTTCTTACCCGCCTCGATGAGGCACACTTTCACATCCGGATCAGCGCTCAGCCGATTGGCGAGCACACAGCCCGCGCTGCCGGCGCCGACAATCACAAAATCAAACTCTTCCACGGCGGCGTCGCCTCCCAGTATCATTTTTTTGTTGCTGTAGGTCGCATCCAAACAGCCATGCCAGCAAGGTTTTATGAACGATTTGAAAGTAAATACATCTGTATTCGCGTCTGGGCGGGATGCGTCATTTGATAAGGAGAGATTCCAGGATGACCGCCGCAGCTCGACCCGTCGCTGACCCAGGCACGAAATTTGACTCCCAACCGGCTACTTTGCCCCAAGCTCCGCGCGGGGCTGACAAGCGCCTTGCCCTGCGCTTGTCCGGCCGGTTTCTCAATGAACTCAGCGAAGAGCATAAGCTGGTCACGCTGGCAATTTCGTGCCGCAGCGTTCAGGTGCGATCCAATGTGATCCCGAAAACGGGCGACAGGATCGTCTGTTACTTCGATGAACTGGGACGTGTGGCCGGGATTGTCACCAAAAGTCTGGAGCGCGGCTTCCTGCTGCGCTTCGCCACAACAGCTCATAAACGTGACAAACTTGCCGATAAACTGACCTGGCTGATTAACAAAGACAGCCTGGGACTAAGCGATGAACGCGCCATGCCGCGATATCCCGCAACAGGTCCAGCCCAGGTCAAGCTGCCCGATGGCCGGTTCCTGAAATGCCGCGTGATCGACATCTCGCTGACCGGTGCGGGCTTTGAATCCATTGGTCAGCCGCCCAGCCTTGGCGAAATTGTCCAGGCCGGCAGCCTGAAAGGCGAAGTCGTGCGTTCAGAAGGTACGGAATTCGGCGTGCGCTTCCTGCGCGGGCAATCAGCCTAGTCAATCCGCACAAGATCGGTGCTATGGCGCCGCCAGTTTTCCACATAGTGGGCCGCTGACATTTTGATCACCTGAATCTGGTGGTCGCTGACCGGCTTGATCACCTTGCCCGGCGCGCCCATCACCAGCGACCCATCCGGGATCTGCTTGCCTTCCGGGATCAGGGCATGGGCGCCGATGATGCAGTTCTTCCCGATCACAGCCCCATTCAGGATGGTGGCACCGATCCCGATCAGCGTTTCATCAGCAATCGTGCAGCCATGCAGCATCGCCATATGGCCAACGGTCACATCCCGGCCGATGGTCAGTGGCATGCCATGATCTGTGTGCAGAACACTGCCATCCTGGATGTTTGAATTGGCACCTACCGTGATCGGATCATTGTCTCCGCGCGCCACGACATTGTACCAGATGCTGGCGTTTTCCTTCAAGATCACATTGCCCATGACACTGGCATTCTCGGCAATCCAACAGGTGCCGCCTGCGGGCAGTTCAGGTTCCACATCCCCCAATCGATAGATCGCCATATCCCGCCCTTCCGTTTCGTATGCGTAATGTCACCTAACTGTCGATTAACCCCGCTATGGTGATCTCGTAAACAGATTCGGAAAGGGGATTCGGCATCTTACCTGTGCCTCAATCCAGCTCTGAGACCCGGTTTGCTGGCGGCCCGCCGCCTGGCAAGGCGCCCTCTTCCCTTCTGCCCGCATCTGTTTCCGTCCGCCGCCCGGCTTTCCGCCCGGCGGTTTTTTTGTGCCCGCAAACCCCAGAAGGAGTACCCCATGGGAAAACGCACCGCAGCAAAACGCATGAAAGCACAGGCCGATTTCGAGTCCAGCTTCTTTGATGACGGCCAAGGCCCGGCCAAGCCGGACCTGTATGCGATTGATGGCGGCTGGCACCCAGATGATGCCGACACCGTGAAGAATCTCGGCCCAGCCCAGGCAGCGCCGCGCGAGCAACGCTACCAGAAAACGATCAAACCGCGCTCTGAAAACCAGGCTGAACTCCTCAAGGCGCTCGACAGCAAGGCGCTCGTCGCAGCGGTTGGTCCAGCCGGCACCGGCAAGACCTATCTGGCGATCTGCAAGGCGGTGGAGGCCCTGCAAAAGGGCAAGGTCCAACGGATCATCCTGTCACGTCCAGCCGTTGAAGCGGGCGAGCAGATCGGCTTCCTGCCCGGCGCCATGGAAGACAAGCTCGCGCCCTATCTGCGCCCGCTCTATGATGCTTTGTCGGATCGTATGTCGCCCCAACAACTCAAGCACATGATGGCCGAGGGCCTCATTGAGATCGCGCCCATCGGCTTCATGCGCGGACGCACGCTGAACAATGCGTTTGTGGTGATCGATGAGGCGCAGAACTGCACCTACACCCAGCTAAAAATGCTGCTGACGCGGCTGGGCTGGCACTCGACCATGGTGATCACGGGCGACCCGAACCAATCGGACCTGTTGCCCTCTCTGTCGGGCCTTGGCCCGGTGGCTGACAAGCTGGAAGCGATGGAAAACGTCTCGGTTGTGCGCCTGGAGGGCAAAGATGTGGTGCGCCACCCGCTGGTGGCCGAGATGCTGGATACGCTTTA
>JBCCAA010000078.1:0-11252 GCA_039815055.1 Pseudomonadota bacterium
GGCTGTGCGAGAGATCGCAGACGCGGCGCAAGTATCTCGGCCGACAGCGGTAGAGGATAGAGAGCTCTTCCGTACCCGAAGACTTTGCGGCGGCGCGGCGGGCGGGAACGCCTCCATCCGTAGCCATATATTCTTTCTCGGCGAGGCGCAGCGGCGCCCGCCGCGCCACGGCCCGCTGTTTGGCGGGCGAGTTCAGAGGCTTAACCCGGCGCCGGGAGGTGTGCGGGACGCGCGTGTTGTCTCAGATGCTGCCAAACAGGCTGTAGCTGCGTCCGCCACTGCGGCCCCGCCGCACGGCGCGGCGACGCTGGCGGCGCATCCGGTCCTGCAGGATGTCGCGCGCCGCTTCCAGGGGCTGGGCGTCTGCAACACCATCCTTCAGCTCGTCGCGATTATCGCAAAACTCCGCATAGGCAATCAGTTCGGGCGCCAGCTCGCCGGCCGCAAGGTCGATCATGATGGCATCGTCCAGGAAGCCGATGCCCGGAATATCGTCCGGGATCATGTCGTGGGGTTCTGCGAAATAGACCAGGGCGTTGACCACAAAGGCGCGATCATCGCCCTCCAGGCGCCAATCCTCATCCTTGAGCATGGCGATCATGGTGCCGAGCTGGTCCATTCGGGACTTCAGGAAATGGGGCACCTTGCCGTCGGCGCTGCGCATCAGGAGCGATTCCGCCGCTTCGATTATCTGGGCCTCACTGTCGCTGCCGTGGCGGGCCTTAGCCTCCATCAGGCGGTTGCGGAAGTATTCGATGTCCTGATCATCAAGCTCGAACTCGATGCGGATTGGCGATTGAACGGCCATGATGGATCCCTCTCTGCCTCCGCTTCACAAAACGGAGTTCTGCTGACAGCGAAGATAGCACCGTAATTAGGCGCGACAATCAATGGAGTAGCCAAGAAAAAACCCGGCCACTTGTCTGCAGCCGGGTCATTCAAATCTGGAATGAACGCGTGTGTCTAGGACACCGCCTCTCCGGTATCGACCGTCACGCCGGGACCCATGGTGGAGCTGAGCGAGACTTTCTCGACATAGGTGCCTTTGGCGCCGGTCGGCTTGGCTTTCATGATCGCGGTCAGAAAGGCCTTGGCATTGGAATGCAGGTCCGCCTCAGAGAAGCTCGCCTTGCCGATTCCGGCATGGATGATGCCGAGCTTTTCAACACGGAATTCAACCGAGCCGCCCTTGGCGTCCTTCACGGCCTGGCCGACATTCGGCGTCACCGTGCCGACTTTCGGGTTCGGCATGAGGCCACGGGGGCCAAGCACCTTACCGAGGCGTCCAACGACGCTCATCATGTCTGGCGATGCGATCACACGGTCGAAATCCATGAAGCCGCCCTGGATTTTTTCCATCAGGTCTTCGGCACCAACGATATCGGCGCCCGCTTCCAGCGCCTCGTCGGCTTTGCCTTCCTTGGCGAACACGGCAACGCGAACGGCCTTGCCCGTTCCGGCCGGCAGGGTGACCATGCCGCGCACCATCTGGTCGGCATATTTAGGATCGACACCGAGATTGACGGCGATCTCGACGGTCTCGTCAAACTTCGCCGTGGCATTGCCCTTCACGGTTTTGACCGCCTCTTCGAGACTGTAGATCTTGTCCGCGTCGACTTTATCGGCCGCAGTGCGGAAACGTTTACCCTTCGCCATCGCCCTACTCCGTCACTTCCAGGCCCATGGACCGGGCCGAGCCAGCGATGATCTTCTGGGCCTGGTCCAGATCGTTGGCGTTGAGGTCTTCCATCTTCTGCTCTGCGATCTCACGGCACTGGGCCATGGTCACGGAGCCAGCCACAGTGCGGCCCGGCTCGCTGGAGCCACTTTTCAGCTTGGCGGCCTTCTTGAGAAGGACCGATGCAGGCGCTGTTTTCACCACAAAAGTGAACGATTTGTCCTGATAATAGTCAATCACCACCGGCAGGGGCAGGCCCTGCTCAGCATTCTGGGTCTTCGCATTGAAGGCCTTACAGAATTCCATGATATTAATGCCGCGCTGACCCAGGGCTGGGCCCACAGGCGGGGACGGGTTGGCCTGACCGGCCGGGATCTGGAGCTTCAATTGCCCCAGCAGTTTCTTCGCCATGACATACCTCTATATATAGGCGTTAGAGGGAACGCGGTCCGGCCCGAACATGGACTTTCTGCCCAGCACCTCCCGCGAAGCCGGTGTCTATGGGCGAGCCGTGGTGTCAGGTCAAGCCTTGGCTGGCGTTTGCGGTCTGGCGTATTCCCGCACTTCGCGGCCAAAGACAAAATCGAGCATGCCCAGACCGCGCTCCACCGTGTAAAGCCGCCGACCGAGTTCTGCACTCATCGAGCCGCCACCGGCGAGCCAGGCAAACATGCAAAGCCCACATCCGACGGCAACGCGCAAGGCTCCATCAACGAAGGCACGCGCACCATTCAGCGGTCCACCGCCGCGGCGCCGTGCTATCATCATAGCGTCAGTCAGACCGGTGCGGCGCCATCGCCGACGCAGCCAATCCAGTGTCGCGCGGTTCTCCGGGATACGTTCAAAAGTGCGCGCCCTTGCGGCATCGGCAAAGTTTTCGCCCGCCAGAAGCAATGCGTCGAAGAACAGCGTGTCTTCCCCGCCAATCAAGCTCAATCCAGGGTCAAACCGCAGATTGTGGGTGCGCACGACATGCAGGTCGATCAGGCAATTGTCGGTCGCGCCAGGTGTGGTTCGCGGCCCATCTTCGAAAACATGCTTGGAATGAAAGTCGCCCTCGGCCATCCAGCCAGGCACCGCGCCCTCATATCGCGCTTCCACGGTCCCGAACACAACGGCGGCCCGGCTTTGGACACGGCGCAGCCAAAGGTTCACCAGCCAATCAGCATCGGGCAGTTCATCGTCATCTATGAAGACTAGAAACCGGTCCATCGCGCAGGCCGTCAGCGCGCGGTTGCGCACATGAACAACACCCGGCTGGGACTCATGGATATAGTCGATGCGGATAGGGCCGTGCGCGGCGCTGACCACCGCTTCGGCCTCACCAGCGGGATTATTGTCGATGACCAGAATGCGCGTTTCGACTTCCGATTCAGGCGGAATCGTCTGGCGCTGCAGCTCTACCAACAGTTCGGAGAGCTCCAGATTGCGCCGGTAGGTCGGCACGCAGATCACAAGTCGGTCCATCATTTCGGGTCTCCGAACCAAGTGGCTTTGGATTTTGGAGATGCAAGTTCGCCGCCAGCACGAACCTTGCCCAGGGCTACGTTACGGCATGGTTGCGAACGGTTGCGAAGGCCGGTTGGCTCTGTCAGGAATGTAACGTCCCTTTCGCCTGTCGGAGCCTCGCAATATGTCGGCCAACATAGCGGCTGTTGCCAATCTCAAAGGCGGTGTCGGAAAGTCGACCACAACCGTAATGCTGGCCGATGCGCTGGCCTATTTCTTCGGGTTGGAAGTGCTGGTCATTGATCTGGACAGCCAGGCGAATGCCAGCCAGATGCTGCTGACAGAGCGAGGGATTTCCGACGCCGATGACCAGGGCAAAGGCGCCCACAACCTGCTGAAGCAGTTTGTCGAGCAAAAACCACCAGCCGCTGGCCCGTTTATCCTGCCCAATGCGGTGACCCTGGAAGAGCTTCGCCGCGCCGAAGACGAGGACAACCGCCAGGGCTGGGTGTCGATCCTGCCTTCTCACCCACAGTTACGACTGTCCGAGATGTTCCTGGAAGAAGAGTGGTACTCCGGCACCGGCACGCCCTCGACCCTGGCCGGCGCGCTAACCCAGCACTTCCGCGCCTCGATCGAGCCTTTGCTTGGCCTGTATGACGTCATCCTGATTGACTGCCCGCCCCACCTGTCACCGCTGTCAAGGGCGGCGCTCGCCACGGCGAACAGTTTCATCCTGCCGACGTTGGCCGACCCGATCTCTACCTGGGGCACAAAGCAGTTTTCTGATTGGGTGGGTGACAACGTTACCGCAGAGTTGCCAGAATGGAGCTTCATCGTCGTAACCCGATTTCGCAATACCGCCATGGCCCGCCAGATCCGCACCGATATTGAGCAAGTCTATCTCAAAGACCGCTTCTTCGGCGGCGTTGTTCCGGACTCGGTCAACGTCCTAAAGGCTATGGATCGCCCCGCCCATGACAGCTACAATACGTTTCGCGGCAAATATGCCTCCGTCACTGGCGATGTTCGTCGATTGGCCCAACGCTACGCCGAATTCATGCAAAACAGGACAGGTCAATCATGGACGATGGTCCGCGAATAGACGCGCTCACCTATCTCGACAGGTTTTTTGACGCCGTGCGCGAGGAAGCGCGTGCTAATCCGGCGTTTTCCGCGCGTCTGGTCGAAGCCCTCGGCGGCGACGTGGTATTTGACGCCGAACAGGCAGCAGCGCTGCTTAACCCCCTGAAACTGGCGGCCGAAGGTGAAGCCAAGCTGCGCGGAGCTGCCGAGGGCTTGTCGCTGAAAGACATCAAATCCGTTCTGAGACTGAACAGTCTCGCAACGTCGGTGGATATAAAGGGCCGCTCGCTCGACGCGCTTCAGGACATGTTGGTGGAAAGAGCGATCGCACGTCTGGGCGAACGTCGCCAAAGCCGCGACGACTGATCAGTCAAGGCGCTTGCAGGTCGGCGGGATGCGCGGGCGGTCATAGACCCGGCCACCAGTCGACAGGCACACGCTATTGTCCATCGCCATGATATCCAGTGAGAACAGGTCGGCATTGGCTTCAGAAGCGTCCCCGATTATCCGGCTTACCGGATAAGGGACGATGTCTTCGGAATCAGCCAGACAAGTGAAGCGGCAGACATAGGAGAAGCTCTGCGCGACTTCGACAGACGCCACTTCGACAACCGGTTTAAGCGATGCCGGTTCAATCACAGGCAGAGAGGCGTTCACGCGATCCGGTTTTACGCCTGGCGCTACAGGCGACACCACGACTGCGGCGGTCGGCACCACATCTGAGACCACGGGTTCGGGCTCTAAAACTGCGGCCACCACAATCGGTTGTTCGACCGGCTGATCGTCTACCTTGGTCAGCACAACGGGTAGCTCTGCGTGCAGGCTTTGCGGCGCGACCGGTTCGATCGGCTGTGCGTCCAAAACCTGCTCAGCGGGAACGTAAAGGGGCTCAATGTCGGACTGCGCAGCGACGGCACGGTACTCGACCTCTGCAGCGAGGGTTGCATCGACCGCCTTCGGCGCGAGCGCAGTAGCCGTGTCTACGCTTGCGGACGCCAGGATAATTGGCTGTTTTTGTTCGGGCACAGCCGGTGTTGGATCGCCTTCCAGGCCTTTAGGGAACCTGCCGCCATCGCCAATTGTCATTAATAGCATGTCGGTATCGCCGGTAGCGCGGAACGGCAGGGACCCGCCAGCAACGATGGCGCCGTTCTCGAGAATTATCGCCGCTTCAAGCGATGTGCCCGCGCGATTTGCCCGCATGTGCGACCAGCGCAGGCCGCCATCTTCATCAAACCGTGCCATCCAGTGGCGACGTGTCTGCGTCTGCGTCAGGGGCTCAGCCAGGATATGCCAGTCGCCGCCTGGGCCCTCACCGATCATGTGGCGACCGGCAGGATCGAGCGCTGGAACTTGGCGCACCCAATTGAGCTGACCCATCGCGTCAAATCGGAACACAGCAGACGGTTCGCCGCCGACCAGTACGACTCCTCCTGCGGCACTGAGATCAGCGTGCGCCAGGGAGGCGCCGGGATGATTGTAAAGCATACGCTGCCAGACTTGCTGGCCGCGGCGGTCGATGCGCTCCATGGCAATCTCATGGTTTCCGTCACTCTGGACACGCTCTGTGGTCAACAAAGCGCCGCCATCGCCGCTGTCGGCCAGCGTAATCTGATCGAGATTGCCTACACCCTCCAGATGATGGCGCCAGAGGACCTTGCCGGATTCATCCAGACGGATAATCCGAGTTGACGCCCTACCGTCGCCTTCGGTGAGGGCGATCAGGGTCTCGCCACGGTCTGCGACTTCGATTTCGGCCCACACAGTTTGGCTATCGACCTCAAACGTTCGCGACCAGGTGACCCCTCCATCTGGGGCCACGGAGGCAAAACCAGGATTCGAGCCGACCCAGTGAACAAGGCGGGCGGTGCCGTCGTCCGACAAAACAGCGCGAGTCACGCTGCCAAGCCGAGCATCATCGATAAGCGCCTGATTGTGTACAAATCCATGTGGGCCCGTGCGAACAAGCATTGCGCTGGACGGGCCGTCTATGCGCTGCCCAAGACTGATGCCAGCAAAAACAAGGGTGTTATTCGGCCCGAGCGTTACATCTGTGATCTTCTCGTAGCCTGGCTTGCCGATAACGCGCGACCACGGCTCTCGCGGTAGCTCTCTGGTGATCAACGCCGGGCGTTCAGCGGCGTTGGCGGCCATTCTCGGCGCGTCTTCAGGTGCGGTGGGAAGGAAGCTGGGAGATTGGGCAATGATCGCACTGCCAACCAGCAGACCAAGCACAAACAGCCCCACCGTTCCCGCTTGGCGAACGATACGGACACACCCGATCACAATTTGCTTGGCGAACGACATTGTTTCGCCCCCGACTCACCCGTTGGGCATAAAGCCAACGGGTCCAAAACTGTACTCCACGCTTGGCCAGCCCAAAGACGCGTTGCGTGAATATCACCCAAATCGAATGGTTGATCAAACATTAACGCTAATTATCAATTTTTTTGAGAATACTAAGTGGTGTTTTCTCGCAACAGTATTGTGAATACTTCCCGTCTATGGAGAATAGACGCCTAGCAATTCACCAAATAGGCGAATTGTGAACACTCTTTAACAATTGATGTCCCGCACGTGCGAAACTGTCATAGTCGCATTCGCAGCATATTAGCCTTATTGTATTAGATGAATGCTGCAATCGCGAAGGTCGAGTTATGAGCACCTCAAAGAACGGCGCAGACGCATCGGAAACGCCGTCATGGCTTTGGATTCTGGTTGGCGGCATTGCTCTGGCTCTCGGACTGTCGGTGTTTTTGATGTCCACGGTCGCGGGCGCGTCATCGCGCCCCGCTGGAGACGCGACCACTACTGACGCTTCGCCGCTGGTGGAGGTTGCCACTGTCAGAGTCTCCGCAAGCGATTATGCCGTGTCTGCCCCCGGGCGGCTCCAACCACGACAAACCCTTCAGATCGTCGGTGAAGTACCGGGAAAGGTCGTTTTCCTGAACCCAGGTCTCGAAGTTGGCGGACGGCTAGAACAGGGTGATGTTCTGTTTCGAGTCGATCAAAGCGATTATATCGCCGCGGTGAATCAGGCCGAAGCAGCGCTGGCCTCAGCTGAAGCCAATTTGGGCCGCGCCCGCGCAGACCAGGCCCGCCAGGCCGAACTGACAGAAAAGGGCTTTGCGTCCGAAAGCGTCCTCGACAGCGCAGTGGCCAGCCTGGCGAGCGCCAGCGCCAGTGTCGACCAGGCGAAATCTCAGCTTTCAGTGGCACGGCAAAACCTGCGCCGGACAACTGTTCGCGCACCCTTTCCGGCAATTGTCCTGTCAGAACAATTGGCGCCGGACACCTATGTCGCGCCAGGCGCGCCGGTTGCACATCTTCTTGATGCAAGCGCCGGTGAGATTGTTGCCGGACTGTCTCCGGCCGACCTTGCGGCTGTCCGTGAGGCCCGCTCCATGCTCGATGAGGGTGCAGAATTGCGGGTTTTGGCCACGCCGAATGAAGGTTCCCTCGGCAGCCGGCCTCTGGAAGGATATCTCGACAGTTTTGCACCGGAAATCGATCCCGCCTCTCGCACGGTCGCAATCCGCGCCATCTTCCCCGACGCCTTTTCAGCCGAGAATGAAGGCCACGTTTTCTCCGGCGATTTCATGACCGTCGAAATGGCCGGCGTGTCTGGGCAATCCATGTACGACATCCCAACGGCTGCGATCCGCCGAAACACGGCGATCTGGGTGGTGCTGTCCGACAATCATATACAATTGGCCGAAATCACCCCCCTCGAAATGGGCGCCGAGACGAGCCTTGTGACCAGTGATGTCGACCTTGAAGGCAAGACGGTCATGGTCACCGCCCTGCCCGAGGAAGTGGACGGAATGCGCGTCCGTATCGCAGGCGATTTGGTCTCGGGCCAGTAAGGCGGGTTTGTCGTGAAATCGATCATCCTAGGCGCCCTGCACAACCGCGTTGCCGCCAACTTGCTGGCCGTGATGCTGATCCTGTCTGGGTTTATCGCACTTCAGATCCTGAATGTGCGGATTTTCCCGAAAATTGAGATAAACTCGGTGAACGTCTCAGTGCCCTACCCTGGCGCGACCCCAAATGAGATCGAAACCTCCATTCTAAAGCCCATTGAAGAGCGCCTTGAAGGGCTTGAGGGCGTGCGAAAAATCACCGGGCTCGCCTCTCAAAACCTCGGCAGCGTCGTGGTCGACCTAGAGGGCAGTGCCGACATTCAGGAACTTCTGGACGATATACAAACCGAAATCGACCGTATCACCGTATTTCCGGAAGAGGCCGAAGAACACCAGGTCGTTGCGAGCGATGCGCCAGAACTGGTCATGCAACTGGTGCTTTATGGCAGCGCACCTGACAACCAGCTGAAGCTGTTGGCAGACCGCGTGCGAAACGAGATCGCCGCTTTGCCTAACGTGTCTCGCGTGGTCGTCAACGGCACGCCGGAGTATCTCATCGACGTCTCAATCGACGAAGCCACGCTGCAATCATTTGGTCTGTCGCTGACGGGCATCGCCCAGACAATCTCTCAACAGAGCCTCGATTTGTCCGGAGGCGAGATTGAAACGCCAGAGATAAGGCGACTGGTCAGAGCACTTGGTGAGCGTCGGTCGGGCGAGGAATTTGCCGATATAGTCATTACGTCCGGCGCGACCGGCACGCCGGTCTATCTAGGTGACATTGCCACCATTCGTGACGGACTGGCCGAAACGCCGCTGCAGGCGAACTATAACGGCGAGACAGCAGTCGTGATTGCGATCTACGCTGTCGGCGACGAGAAAGTGCTCGATCTGGCAGCCGATGTTCAGGGTTATGTCGACAATACTTTGCCCACATCGCTGCCCGATGGCGTGAACGGAGCCATCTGGCTCGACGATTCCATATCGGTGGAAGACCGTATCGACCTGCTGGTGCGCAACGCCGCCCTTGGCCTTCTTCTCGTCGGGCTGCTGTTGATGGCATTCCTCGATCTGCGCATCGCGTTGTGGACCGCTTTCGGCGTCGGCGTGTCCTTTATTGGCGCCTTTGTCTTCATGGCGTTTATCGGCATCACGATTAACCAGATGACACTTTTCGGCTTCATCCTGGCCATCGGGATCGTGGTGGATGATGCGATTGTGGTCGGCGAGAACATCCATACGGCATGGCGAAAGGACAGTAGCGATCCGCTTGCCGCCGCCGAGGCTGGAGTCACCCGCGTGATAAGCCCCGTGATGTTTTCCGTCACCACCACGATCATGGTGTTTGTGCCCTTGCTCTTCATACCAGGCACGTTCGGCGATTTCCTCGCGCCAATTGCTGCGGTGGTGATCATCGTCTTGATCTTATCTCTGGTGGAGAGCTTCCTGATCCTGCCGCGACACCTTTCTCATATGGACGATGCGCCGCCCGGGCGGTTTGATCCCCGCCGCCTGGCGGACCCAATCCGCAACCGGGTTGCCCGCCGGCTGCGCCAAATGCGCGAGGGACCGGTCCGCGCCGCCGTGACATTCTGCACCTGGCGCCCGTTAATGACGGTCCTTATTGCCACCGGTATTTTCATTGCTTCACTGTCCACGATGGCGAGCGGTCAGGTGAAATTCATTTTCTTCCCTGAAATCGAAGGCGACTATGTCACCGCCGAGTTGGAGCTGTCGGAGGCGGCCTCGCAAACCCAAACTCTTCGCTTTACGCAAGCGGTAGTAGATGGCGCCTATGCAGCGGCAGACAACATACCTGGCGACAATGCAGTTGAGGGCGTGTTGTGGAGCCTTGGCGAATCCATGGGGGTCAGCAGTCCGGTTGCGAACCCAGAAAGCGGCGCCGCCGCAAATAAGGTCTACGTCACGGTCAAATTGCTCACCGCGTCGGAGCGCCAGTTCAGCGCCGTAGATTTTGAAATGGCCTGGCGCCAGCAGGTCGGCGAAATCCCAGGTGCCCAGAAGCTGTCCTTCAGTTCGAACCTTGTTAGTCAAGGCTCGCCGCTCCTGTTCCAGATCAGCGCTGCAAGCGATGAGGTCGCCCGCGCGGCCGTTGGGGATTTACGGCGAGAACTATCCGACCAATTGGGTGTCTTCGATGTGCGCGATGACCGGTTCCGAACCACTGACGAGATCCAGCTTACCCTCAAGGACCTAGCGCGCAGCTACGGTATTTCCCAGGCGCAGCTGGCTGCAGAAGTTCGGGCTGCATTTTTCGGGGCGGAAGCCGTTCGAATCCAGCGCGACCGAGAAGAAATCGAAGTCCGCGTACGACTGCCGCAAGAACAGCGCCATGACCTGGACACGCTGACTCGGATGCGCATTCCAGTGGCCGGTGGGTATGTCCCGCTTGGCCAGTTGGCTAGCATCAACATCGGCCCGGCACCGGCAACTATCAAACGGATTGACGGGCACCGCGTTTATGAGCTTACAGCCGATATTGATACAAATCTGAACACGGGCGGCGCAGTTACAGAGCATATGCTGGGACAAGCCTTTGCGCAGCTCAGCGACATCCATGACGGGTTAGAGGTCGGACTTGGCGGCGAGCAGGAAGAACAGGCCCGCGCAGCACCCGCCATGTCGCGAAACTTCATGCTGGCCATACTGTTCATCTTCGGACTGCTGGCGCTATCGTTTCGCTCCTACAGCCAGCCATTGATTGTGTTGCTGGCCATCCCACTCGGTTTCATGGGGGGCCTGCTGGGGCACTGGATTCTGGGCTTGAACCTCACCTTGCTGTCGATTTTCGGGATCATCGGTCTGTCAGGAGTGATCATCAACAACGCCCTAATGGCCATCGATTTCATCAATGAACGACTGGAGCAGGGCGAGACGCCTGAAACAGCGATCATCGAGGGCATGCTCGACCGATTCCGCGCAATCCTGCTCACCACGCTTACGACATTCCTGGGCGTTACCCCGATCATTATGGAGACCAGTGTTCAGGCTCAGTTCCTTGTTCCAACGGCTGTATCCCTGGGCTTTGGCATCCTGATTGGCACTACTTCGCTGTTCATGGTGCTGCCGGCCTTGTCCGCCCTGCACCTGCGCATCTTCGGACATCCGAACATGGACCAGAACGATTTCGATAACGCTGCAGCGCAGCCCGCGGA
>JBCCAA010000134.1:0-3633 GCA_039815055.1 Pseudomonadota bacterium
CCAAGTCTTCGGAAGTTTGACGCTTCCGGTCCCTTGGGAACCTATCCCGGGATCGCCCCCCACCAGCGAGTTTCGCCCGTGGGGGCGTTTATGCTTTGAGCCGCTGTGCTTATATTGGTGCAGCATCTGTTAACCGGCGAAGGAGGCCGCGCGATGTTTGAAAATCTATCATCCCGTCTCTCGGGTGTCCTCGACCGGCTGACAAAACAGGGCGCGCTGTCCGAAGACGACGTGAAAACCGCCCTGCGTGAGGTGCGTGTGGCGCTGTTGGAGGCGGATGTATCACTGCCCGTTGCGCGCGAATTCATCAAGAAGGTGCAGAATCAGGCCACCGGTCAGGCGGTCACCAAATCCGTCACGCCGGGCCAACAAGTCGTCAAGATCGTCCATGACGCTCTGGTCGACACGCTGACGGGCGAAGAAGACCCCGGCGCACTGAAAATCGACAACCCGCCCGCGCCCATCCTGATGGTGGGTCTGCAAGGGTCGGGTAAAACCACCACCACCGCGAAACTCGCCAAGCGCCTCAAGGAACGCGAAGGCAAACGCGTTCTGATGGCGTCCCTCGACGTGAACCGCCCGGCGGCCATGGAACAGCTGGCGATCCTCGGCACCCAGATCGGCGTCGACACGCTGCCCATCGTCAAGGGCGAAGACCCGGTCGCCATCGCCAAACGCGCCAAAACGCAGGCCAGCCTTGGCGGCTACGATGTCTACATGCTCGACACCGCGGGCCGTTTGCATATCGACGAAGTGCTGATCGCACAGGCCGCCGCCGTCCGCGACGTGGCAAACCCACGCGAAACGCTGCTGGTCGTCGATGGCCTGACGGGCCAAGACGCAGTGAACGTCGCCACAGAATTCGACGACAAGATCGGCGTCTCCGGCGTGGTCCTCACCCGGATGGATGGTGACGGTCGTGGCGGTGCGGCGCTTTCGATGCGCGCCATCACCGGCAAGCCCATCCGCTTCGTGGGCCTGGGCGAAAAGATGGACGCCATCGAAACCTTTGAGCCCGAACGCATCGCGGGCCGCATCCTCGGTATGGGCGACATCGTCAGCCTGGTGGAAAAGGCGCAGGAAACCATTGAGATCGAACAGGCCGAGCGCATGATGAAGCGCTTCCAGAAAGGCCAGTTCAACCTCAACGACATGCGCAGTCAGCTCGAACAGATGCAGAAAATGGGCGGCATGGAAGGCATGATGTCCATGCTGCCGGGTGCCGCGAAAATGTCCAAACAGATGGAACAGGCGGGCTTTGACGATCACGTCATCACCCGCCAGATCGCGCTCATTCAGTCCATGACAAAGAAAGAACGTGCCAACCCCAAAATCATGCAGGCCAGCCGCAAGAAACGCATCGCGGCGGGCGCGGGTCAGGATGTGTCTGACCTCAACAAACTGCTCAAAATGCACCGGCAGATGTCGGACATGATGAAGAAAATGGGCAAGATGGGCAAAGGTGGCATGCTGAAACAAGCCATGAAAGGGATGATGGGCAAAGGCGGCCCAAGCCCCGAAGAAATGGCTGCTGGCATGGACCCCAAAGCGCTCGAACAAGCCGCCAAAGCCCTAGGCGGCAAAATGCCCGGCGGCGGCCTCCCCGGCCTTGGCGGCAGCGGCCTGCCCCCCGGCCTATCTGGTTTTGGGAAGAAAAAATGAGCCTTTCTTCTTGCGATAAATATCCCCGCCGGAGGCATAGAATCTCTCGGCATTTGGCGCAGGTCTGAACCATGCCGCTCAGCCTTGCCATACCTGTCCTTGAAACGGACCGCCTGATCCTGCGCGGGCCGGAAGCATCAGACTTTGAGCCGCTCTGCGCCTTCCTCATGGATCCCATCCGCTCCGCCGGGTTTGGGACTGAGGAAACGCGTTCCGACGCTTGGCGCTGGTTTGCCGTCAATATCGGCCACTGGGCCCTGCACGGATACGGCTATTTCACGATTGAAATGAAGGACAGCGGCAAACCCGCAGGCATCAGCGGCATCTGGAACCCCGAAGGCTGGCCCGAACCCGAAGTGGGCTGGGTTGTGTTCGACGGCTTTGAGGGCCAAGGCATCGCTCATGAGGCCGCCACGACAGCCCGCGATTGGGCCTACGAAACGCTGGGTTTCACCACACTCACCTCCAACATCGTGCCGGGCAACGCGCGGTCTGTGGCGCTCGCCGAACGCATGGGCGCCTGGTTTGAGCGCAGCTATGACAACGTCCATATGGGCGCGGAAATGCTCTATCGGCACCCTGGTCCGGATCGTTTGGCGGAGGGCGCGGCATGACATCCCAGCCGTTCCATGAAACCCTCTCCACCGGCCCGGCCGCCGCAACTGCGCAAAAGATGCAAGCGCTGGTGCCCGTGCTGGAAACCGAGCGCATGATCCTGCGCGCGCCCCAGATCACCGATTTCGACACCTTCGCCGACATGCTCGCCCCGCCGCGCGGCAAATTCTACGGTGACTGCCAGACTCGCGAAGACGCATGGGGCGAATTCATGCAGCTCAACGCCACTTGGCTTCTGCGCGGCTACGGCGCATGGGCGCTGACAGACCGCAGCACGGGCGAGGTTCTGGGTTTTGTCCAAATCGGCGCAGAACCTGGTGACTGGGAACCCGAATTGGGCTGGGTGGTGTCCAAATCGGCAGAAGGCAAAGGCTTTGCCGCAGAGGCCGCCCGCGCTGTCCGGGCCTACGCGTTCGGCACGCTGCACCTGCCCTCCCTTGTCAGCTACATTGACGAAGAAAATGCCCCTTCAATCCGCTTGGCCAAACGCCTGGGCGCAACCCGTGACGCGGACGCCGAAGGGCACTTGACCGAAGAAGACGCCTGCTTCGTCTTCCGTCACCATCCGAAGGGGGCCGCCTGATGCCCCATAGAACCATACCGACCATTGAAACGAAGCGCCTGATTCTGCGCGGCCCCGAGCCGGGCGATTACCCCAATTTCAAGGCCACCTTCGCCTCCTACCGCTCCCGCTTCATGGGCGGACCGCTCAACCCCTATGAAACCTGGATGCTCTATGCCGCCGAAATCGGCCATTGGAACATTCGCGGCTACGGCATGTGGATGGTCCACCATCGTGAGGACAACCGCACGCTTGGCATGGCGGGCGGCTGGTATCCGGCGGCCTGGCCCGAACGCGAAATCGCCTGGATCATCTGGCCGCAAGAGGCCGGAAAGGGCTATGCGCTGGAGGCCACCCACGCGGTGCGCGGCCATCTCTATGCTGAAATGGGCTGGACTGAGGCGGTCAGCTACATAGACCCCAAAAACCTCGATTCCATCCGTCTCGCCGAACGTCTTGGTGCCGTGAAAGACCCGGAAGCCCGCACCATCGACGGCAATGACGCGGTCTACCGCCACCCCTCGCCCGACCGGCTGCAATCGGGCCAGTTGCGTGACGGGATCGAGCTGGAGATCAGCCATTACGCCGACCCACTTTTCAAACCGAAGGGGATGCCCGTTGACTAAGGATTCTGGGACTGATGACGATGTAACCCGCGCCGCGGAGCTTTTGAAAGGCCACCGCGAAAGCATCGACCGTCTGGATGCGATCCTCGTCTACACGCTGGGCGAGCGGTTCAAGCACACCCAGGCCGTGGGCAAGTTAAAGGCAGAACATGATCTGCCGCCGTCTGA
>JBCCAA010000005.1:0-81007 GCA_039815055.1 Pseudomonadota bacterium
ATCCAGCGCGTGCTAACAGCGGTGCGCGCCCGCGCGGAGGCTGAAAGCGACATCCCGCTGGCGAGCTTGCCGGGCGAAGCCTGGCCGATCGCTTCGGGCATCTGGGCACGGGCCCGTGGCAGCGAGATTGAGTTCAACTGGATGGGCGACTGCATAGCGCTGGAGCTGTCCACGGGCGCGGTCATCGGTCCGGTGGATGCAGCGGTCGGAGAGAGCACGCAACTGCGCGGCATCGACAAGCTAACACGCGAAGGGGTCTGGGCGCAGGTTCGCGCAGACCGCCGCCGGGGCTTTGACGCACGTACCCCCCTGTTCGGCCTGCGCCCGAATGTGGTGCATATGCCCGCACCTGTCGTGCGCCCCGCAAATACAGGTGACGGGTATGTCCTGATGAGTGACGGATTCTATCGCCTGATAGAGCCCTATGGCATGTATGATGGGCCCGCGCTGGCGCGTGCGATCAAGGACAAGGGGCTGACCGGCCTGATCTCAGAGCTGCGCACTTTTGAAGCCAGTGACGCCGCTTGTGCCATGCCACGGGTCAAACGCGCCGACGATGCGTGCGCCCTCTGGCTTGAATGCGTTTAATCTCAGGAAAGCGTTTGCAAACCCCAGATTTATCTGGGTTAATTCCCGAACTGGTGCAGATGCGGAGTAGGTTTTGACAGAGACGACATTGACTGAACCGCGTTTACCGGCCGTCTCGCAGAACAAATACCTGCGGTTGTTCTTTGTCTTTATCACCTATACGGCACAGGGCGTTCCGGTGGGCGTGTTTTTCTTTGCCCTGCCCGGATGGCTCTCGGCGAATGGCGCCAGCCCGCTTGAACTCGGCGGATTTTTGAGCGCGGCCTCCCTGCCCTGGAGCCTGAAATTCATCAATGGTTTCCTGATGGACCGGTTCGCATTCCTGAAGATGGGGCGGCGCAGGCCATGGCTGATCACCGCCCAGTTGATCATGGTCGCGGGTCTGGTTTTGCTGGCCATACTGGCACCGGGACCGGATGAATTGGCCCTTCTGTCGGGTTTTGCCTTTGTGGTTATGTTTGCGACGACATTTCAGGATGTCGCAATAGACGGGCTGGCCGTCGACCTGTTGGAAGAAGATGAGCGTGGCATCGCAAACGGACTCATGTTCGGCGCCCAATCGATCGGTATCGCAGGCGGCACTGCCATCGTAGGCATGATGATGGCGGCCTATGGCATCGCTCCGGCCATGATCGCAGCGGCCATATTTGTTGGCGCTGTCCTGATCCTGGTCATCGGTGTACGCGAACATCCAGGCGAGCGCATTTTGCCGTGGACGCGCGGCGAGGCTAGCGCCGTCACGTCAGAGCGCCATGTGGGCAACTGGAAGGTGCTGGTGGGTTCGGTCTGGACCTCTATGATCCCGCACAACAGCCTTCTGTTCCTGGGGGTCCAACTGATGGTTGGGTCAGCCTACGGCATTATGCTGGGCGTTCTGCCGCTTGTCGCGGTCAATGAGGCGGGGTGGACGGACGCACAGTTTTCCAACACTGCGGGCGCCAGCAGTCTGGTTGCCGGCCTGCTCGGCGTCCTCGTTTACGGCGTGGTGACAGAGAAACTGACGGCGCGAATTGCTGCGGCACTGGGCATGGTCCTGTTCGGCGGATGCGGGGCAATTGCAGCGGGCTTCCAGCCGCTCTGGTCCAGCGGGTCATTCAATACATCGTTGATCTACGGGTTCTACGCGTTTCAGGTCCTTTATCTCGTGGCCAATTGCGCCCTGGCCATGGCGATCTGTTCTCGCTCCATCGGCGCGACGCAGTTCACGCTTTACATGGCCACCGCCAATCTGGGCATGACGATGGGCAGCGCCCTCCTGGGCCCACTGGATGCCATCGGCGGTTACACTGGCATGTTCGCGGGGATCGCGGTGACCGCATTCACAGGTGCGGTCCTGGTGTGCCTCGTCATCGCAAAAGCGCCCCAGAATGCGCCAGTGGGCGCCGCCTCCTTCGATTGAGCCGGGCTTAACCGGCAACCATTCAGGCTGATCCCAACAAAACCGTAATCTTTCACGGCACTGCCCGGCCCTTGCCGCATCTGCGCCTTACGCGGCCCGCATCAAACAAGCTCGCGAAAAACTGATGCAAGGAGACCGGCGATGACCACGCCGACACCCCCAACCGCGCCTTCAGCCTCCCCCGGCTCTGGCGCCAACCCTTTTGAAAAACTGCTGCCACGCCGATCTGCGGGACTGAAGCTGATCCTGGTCTGCGCCCTCGCCCTGCTCATGGCGGTGCCGGCCATGTTTGTTTATGGTGTCGTCCATGAGCGAACCATGGGCCAGACCCAGGCGCTGGCCGAGGTATCGGAGAAAGTCGGCGGCCAGCAAGCCGTGATCGGGCCGTTCATTTCGGTGCCCTATGCCCGCGCGCCCAACCCGAACAAACCCAATGACGTGGTCTACGGCCATGCCATCGCATTTGCCGAAACCGGCGCTGTGACGGCTGACGTTACGGTGACGGAACGCAAGCGTGGCATCTATCTCGTGCCCGTTTTCGAGAGTGATCTGCGCTTCGACGCGGTGGTCGATCCGGGCACCCTGCGCGGCGCTATCCCAGCCGATGCCACACCGATCTGGGCCGATGCCCGGATTTATTCTGGCGTCAGCGACACGCGCGGCCTGCGCAGCGGCGTTTCACTCACCGCCGATGGCACCACGCTGCCAGTAGAGCCCGCGCCAAAGCGGACCTATTCCGATCCGACCACTTATAGCAGCGTGCCAGCCTCAGCGGTTCACCTGGCAGAAGCCCGGATTCCGGATCTGGAAAGCCGCGAGGAGCCGATCCGTTTTACGCTCAATCTGGATCTGTCCGGCGCCGAACGGCTCTCCATCGCCGCTTTTGCCAAGTCCACAACGGTAGACATGACAAGCAATTGGGATGCGCCGAGCTTTACCGGTGGTGTGCTGCCCATCTCCCATACCGTGGAAGATCAGAACGTAGATGGGTTTTCTGCACGCTGGGATGTGCCTTATCTGGCGCGCGGTATTCCAGGCGCTGGCGCACGCATTGACTTGAACGAGTTGACCAATTGGAACGCGCGGGACATGGCCACCCGGTTCGTGCGCCCGGCCAACCCGTATCAAAGTGTCGAGCGGGCGTTGAAATACGCCGCCATGTTCATCGGCTTTGTGTTTCTCGCCTATTTCCTGTTCGAAGTGACGCGAAAGGCGCGAGCCCACCCGGCGCAATATGTTTTGGTGGGGCTGGCCCAGTCGATCTTCTACCTGCTGCTGCTGGCGTTTGCAGAGCGGATGGGGTTTGACCTGGCCTTCCTGATGGCCGCGGGCATGACCGTGGGCCTGATCTCGCTCTATCCTGTCAGCGTGTTCAAATCCCTGGCGACGGGCCTGAAAGCGTTCGCGGCCCTGGGCGGCATTTACGGGCTGATCTATGTGCTGATGCGTGCTGAAGACCAGGCCCTGCTGGCCGGTGCGATTGCCAGCTTTGCCGCGATTTCCGTAACCATGTTCATGACCCGCAACATCGACTGGTATGGGGACCGACAAGCTGCTTAAGCCGCCTTCTCGGGCTTGAACCGGAACCTTGCTCAAGGCTGGGGATGCGGACAGCCTCAAAAAAAGAAACGGCCCCGATATGGGGCCGTTTCCAGTTTTGGAGATGCCAAAAGCTTATTTGCTCGGGCGCATCTTTTCCAGTTGCGCAGCCGCCCAATCCTTGCCGCCCCAGCCAAACGCAATGGCCAGGCCGAGGGACGCACCGCCGACAATGAACAGAGCAACCTGAGTGATGAAAATGCCGCCGGTTGGGTCGAGACCCATACGCGACACGCCCAGAATGACCGACAGGATGATGATCGCATATTTCACGATGTCGGCTGCCATATCCGTAGCGCCGGATCCGGCAGACTTCATGGCATCAGTCACCAGACGTGCCACAAACACGCCGGCGAAGATGATCAACGCGCCGAAGACGATCTGCGTGGCAAATGCGAGCACGGTGTCCATGGCCATGGTGAGCGTGGCAAAGTCCAGCGCGCGAAGCGACTGGATCAAGCCGAGCAACACAATGAAGAACAGCGCCAGGCGCGACAGCACCTTGGAGGCTGTCAGGCCGCTGTCTGCACCCTTCAGAATGCCCAGCTCTGCCACCGCGCTATCAACACCGAAATTCGGAAGCGTCTTCTCGATGAGATCAGACACAAACCGGCCGATGAAGACAAACACGGTCAGGATGATCGCCGCCAGAATGATGTTGTCTAGGCTGTCGACAATCGAGCTGAGAAGCCCATTCACCGGATCTGAAATCGCCTCGATCGCCAGCACATCGAACGCTGCGATGGCGCCGAGAATGTAGAGCAGCGCTTGCAGTATCGTGGACGTGACGCCGGAAATGTTCACCGGGCCACTGGCCAGATTGGCCTTTTCCGGCAGCGGGTCAGCAAACACCAGCACTGCTTTGGCCGCCTGTTTGACGATGGTCGCGACGATAGCGAACAACGCAAACATCAAGATCGCGCCGAGAATCCGTGGAAGATAGGCGAAGATCGTGTCGACCATTTCGTTCAGTGGTGAGGTGATTGTGGTGAGTTCCAGCCGCGTGAGCGCCTGGATAACGCCGAGCAGGATGATCACCCAGAACGCCGCTGATGAGAGGTTGGTGCCAAGGCTCTTCTTACCCGGACCTGCCGTTTCATTGGCCTTCTTGGCCAGGCCAGTCTTGTCGATGGCCGCGCCGATCAGCCAGCGCACAAAATAAGCGGCGAGGATGAAGCCGATGAGGATGGCAATCGCAGCGGCGATGTTTGGACCATACTCGTTAAATTGACGGGAAATATTGTCCCATAGATCATTCATGTCAGACCCCCTTAGTCTGTTAGCCGATGAGGGCAGTGTTTATCACACTTTCCAATTCGTTAACGGGGAGAACTGTTATTTTTCAAAGGGTGCCTTGGGATTCGCCTGAAGCGTGTAGGCAACATAATCCTTCAGCGCCTCGGTGACGACGCTGCCCGGACCAGTCAAATCACCGGGCTGTATGGCGTTTCCAAAGGTGAAGTGAAACGGCGCGCCTTTTTTGTTCAACAGCTCGTGGAACAAGGTGATGTCACGCAATTCCCCATTCACGCGAGCGAAGAAATAATAGAGCCGCGAGTTCAGTGCCTTCAAATTCACCGGAATGATCGGCGCGGACTGTTTTTTCGCCAGTCCGACCACAGTGGTGAACCAGTCATGTTCGGTGAGCGTGCCGTCGATCCGTTTGGCGAGTTTACCGGATGGGAAAATGATCACGCACTTTTCTTCAGCGAACGCCTGGGCGGCAAGGCGCAAGGTTTCGCGGGTCTTGGCCGGTGAGCGTTTGTCCATCAGCCACTCAACCGGAATGATGATGTCTGTGAAGCGAGGATTGACGCGCACGGCATCAGCGTTGGCAAACACCACAATGTCTTTGCGGCGCGCGCGCAGGACGTCCCAAATCGCGATGCCATCGGCCAAACCCGTCGGGTGATTCGCCGCTACGATGCAGCGACCGGTTTCAGGCAAGCGCTCGGCATGGTCGACCGTGATGTCCATCGCAAGCTCTTCGGCAAGATAGTCAAATGACATCTCGCCATTGAGCTCCATAAGGTGGTCGGCCATGCGACGGGCCTTGGTGTAGCCCAGAAGATTATACAGGATCGGGCGCACAACCGGCCACGTCCAATGGTTCACGAAAGAAGGGCAGCGCTCTTGAATCAGCTCATCAGCGATGTGCAGGTCGCTGCGCACGGTATCGGGCAAAAACACCGATGTTCGGGCCGTCAAAGGTGCGCTATCATCAGACATGAAGGTAGTGTCTCAGCAAATTGCGTGCGTGACCAGTGAACTCGCCGCGCAGGACTAGTCTTCCGGATCGCTGAGGATGTCCTTGGAGCGGATCAGCCGTTGGTGGAGATCGGGCATCAGATCCTCATTCGCCGCGATGATCGATCCGGTCCGCAGCACATCGCCGCCATCAAGCTCTTCTACCACACCGCCTGCCTCGCGCACCAACACGATACCGGCAGCAATGTCCCAGGACTTCAGGCCCCGCTCCCAAAACCCGTCAAAGCGGCCGGCGGCCACATAAGCCAGGTCCAGTGCAGCCGAGCCATAGCGGCGAATTCCGGCACAATAGGGCGTCAACGCAGCCAATTCGCCCCAGAAAGCGCGGTGCTCTTCCTCGCCCTTGCCCATCCAGGGGGTTCCGGTGGCAATTACCGCCGCGCCAAGCTTGCGGCGGGCGGCAACAACCAGCTTGCGCTGATCCAGCCAGGCGCCACGACCGCGTTCAGCCCAGAATATCTCGTTCTTGGCGACGTCATAGACCACGCCGGCAAACAGCTCGCCTTCGCGCTGCAGGCCGATGGACACGGCATAGTGCGGCTGGCCGTGCAGGAAGTTCAACGTACCATCCAACGGATCGACGATGAACGTGTTGGACTTGTCGGTGCCCTCTACAATCCCGCGTTCTTCCATGATGAAGCCATAACCCGGGCGCGCCTTGGATAGCGCCGCATAGATGATTTCTTCGGCCCGGTGATCGGCATTGGACACAAAATCTGCAGGTCCTTTCTTGGAGACCTGGAGGTTTTCAACCTCACCAAAATCACGGGCAAGCGCGCGGCCAGCGTCCCGCGCAGCCTGGATCATCACATTGCCAACGGCAGAGGGTTTGGACATTGTCTAGCCTTAGTCCGAGCGACGCAGATAGGTGCTGTCTGCGGTCTGCACGACGATCTTTTCACCCTGGCCGACAAAAGGCGGCACCATCACGCGTACGCCATTGTCACATGTTGCGGGCTTGAACGAGTTTGCCGCCGTCTGGCCTTTCACGACAGGCTCGGTCTCTACCACTTCGAGGATCACCTGTTCGGGCAGCGCCACGCCGATTGGCGTTGTTTCATAGAACTCGATCTCCACGACCATGCCGTCCTGGAGGTAGGCGCCCTGATCGCCCAGAAAATCATGCTGCAGCTCGATCTGCTCAAAGGTCTCCTGGTCCATGAAGGCAAAAGCTTCGCCGCTGTCGAATAGGAATTGGAACTTCTTCTGCTCCAGACGCACTTTCTCGACCGTTTCACTGGCGCGGAACCGTTCGTTCAGCTTCGACCCGTTCATCAGATTACGCAGTTCCACCTGGTTGAACGCGCCGCCTTTGCCGGGCTTCACCGAGTTGGTCTTCATGGCCCGCCAGACCGAACCCTGATGCTCAATCACGTTGCCTGGCTTGATCTCGTTGCCATTGATCTTGGCCATTATTTCTCTCCGAGTGTTTGAGCCGGGGCCTATCGGTGCGGGAGGCCGTGGTCAAGCGGCACTGGCGGCGCGGCGGGCCGTCTGCTAGGTCAGACGGTCTCCATTGGGAAAAAGGAGCCCTGTTATGTTCGACAGCTGGACCGAAAAACTCCTGGATTTCGACCGCCGCATCGGACCGGAACTGACCCGGCCGATCTACTATTTAGGCCTGATCGTCATTGCCGGGCTAGTGCTCGGCGCCATGTTGATGTCGCTAACATCGCTGTTTTCAGACTTCTTTGGCTCACTTGGCCGCCTGATCGGCGCGCCTTTTGTGGGCGTATTGGCCGTTCTGGTCTGGCGGCTCATGTGCGAATGGGCCTTTTTGTACTTTGCAGACCGAACCGAGGCGGCCGAGTTTGATTTCGAAGACGCGGTGGACGTCGATAGCGTGGTGATCACGCCCGAAGACGAAGTGCCGGCAAACGACTCCGCCGCTCCAGAAACCCCGACATCGTAAGCAAAACCGCCCCGAGCGTCGATCAACTTACGCCCAAGCGGCAGCTTCCTGTTCCATCACCACGTTGAAGGCGGCGACGGCGGCGTCTGGACCGTCGGGATGGTCCCAGACGCCTGAACTCACCGCGATGAAGTCTGCGCCAGCGCGCACCAGCGTCGCCACATTTTCCACGGTAATCCCGCCAATCGCCACGCAAGGCAGTGTCATCGCGCCCTGCCAGAAGCTGAGTACACCCGGGTCCGCCGGGGTCGCCCGCTCCTTGGTTGTCGTTGGGTAAAAGCTGCCAAACGCAACATAGTCAGCGCCCTGTTCGCCGGCCTCCATCGCCAAATGCCGGGACGCCTTGCACGTCGCCCCCACAATGGCGTCGATGCCGAGGGTGGCTCTGGCGGCACTGATCGGCGTGTCTGCGGCGCCCAGATGCACCCCATCCGCACCCAGGTCGAGGGCGAGATCCACGCTATCGTTGATGATAACGGCTACACCGCGATCCTGAACCGGGCGCAGTACAGCCTCTGCAAGCGCCTGGGTCGCGTCCAGATCAATCAAGTCACCGGTCTTGAGGCGCAATTGAAGGCACGCGATGTCACCGCCATCAAGCGCGCGCATGATCGTGTCGGAAAATGCAGCAACATCATCGATGCGCGGCGGTGTGATGAGGTAAAGGCGCGTGCGTTCGCGCGGCGGGGCATCAGTCATAGATCGGCCCTAAGAACAAGTTCGCTGGTGGTCAAGCCGGTGCGATCGGAAGGGCGCTAGCCCAGTAGTGATCAAACTCCCGCTGCAATATCCCATGATACACGGAGCCGGATTTGGTCTCTATGGTTGGACTTTCATTTGTCGATCTCGACGCAAAGTAAGGTGTCCAGATCGAGCGGTCATCTGACAGCATCATGGACGCGGTTGGCGTTAATTGGGTCATCTGGCGCAATTCAATCGACAGGCCGCCCTGGGACTCAGCCTCCACGTGGTGCCAGGCATCTGCCGCCGCCCTGATCTCTTCGCGTACCTTGTTCAGATAAGATTCGCTCGGCCCACCCAAAAGACTGGCCAATCCCGGATTGTCCGGGTGCACCTGTAGAATGCGCAGCCTCAAAGGCCGGTCCTTACGTGAAGCGCCGACGCTTGCAGCGTCAGGATGACGCCCAAATGCCAGGTTCGCGATGCCGAGCAAATCAATACTGTGATCGGCCTGGCGCATGAAATCCATTCGGTTGGAATACGTCACGCTCGATGATCGCTCGTGGATCAGTGTGTCCCCAAGGCCGGAGTTCAATGGCGTTGCCGACGGCCTGAAAGCCGGCCCGCCCTGGCTGGTTTGGCGAGCGAGATGTTCCACCGCTGCTCTCAATCGCGTCGCCGACACGCCATCAACCAACGAATTGGTGTTCAGGCTATACGTGATGACCCGATCGTCTTTGACGTCGAAAGGGATGTCTTCGCCCTCTTCAATCAACAACACCAGTGGCCGCGCCGCGGACTGGGCCACCGCGATCTCATAGAAGACATTTGGATTGTGGAAGGTCATCACGGCGATCAGCATGTCGTCGTCGAGGATCGAGTCGAACATGTGTTGCGAAATGCGGCCCGGCGCTTCTGCATGGTCGGCGCGATGGGGCTCAAACTCTGTTTCGAACAGGGCTGGCCGGATGATGAAATCCATAACCTGGTCGGCATGGCGCCGCTGCAAGGAGTCCGGCGCGCCGATTGGACTGATCACGAAACACCGCTTCGACTTGGTCACCGCAGATGGCAGGCCGCGATGCTGCGCAATGATGCTTCGAAACAAGGGATAGTCCTTGAGTGTTTCCTCGTCCAAAGCGATGCCTCTTATCTGTCCTGATCCGAACCTTAGACGCTAATGAACCGGCGGCGAAGATGCAAACCTAGCAGCCTTCAACCTTCACCATGCGCTTCGTCGAGGCCGGGAATTTCGCGAGGGCGCGGCCTGTGCGGGTGGGCCGAGCGGTAAAGCCGCCGCCGCAATTGGGGCAAACGCCCCTGAGTACGTCATCCACGCAAGGTTCGCAAAAGGTGCACTCGAACGAGCAGACCATCGCGCCGGGCTGATCGGCCGGCAGGTCTTTGTCACAACATTCACAACAGGGGCGCATTTCAAGCATAACTGAACCTTAAACGAAAAAGGGCGACCTCCAAAGGCCGCCACATCTCAACTCAACTCGGGTCTGAATTACCCGGCGCAAGAAGCGTCACAGATCGTGGTGATCGTTTCGGCCAGTACGGCGTCGAAATCGGCATCGCTTTGATTGGCGGAAAGCCCTTCTGTCAGCGCGCGCGAAAAGCTGGCGATCATGCCGGTGTTGTGGCTGAGGCGATTGCAAGCTACTTCCCGCGAATACCCGCCCGAAAGGGCCACAACACGCATGCAGCGCGGGTGATCAATCAGCGCCTTATAGTGGTTCGGCGTCTCTGGCAGGGTCAGCTTCAGCATCACCTGTTGGTCAGCCGCTACTTTGTCGAGATGCGCCGCAATGGAATCGCGCAGCATGGTTTCGGCTTCGGCCTTGTCCGGGGCGTTGATGTTCACTTCCGGTTCGATGATCGGCACCAAGCCATGGCCGAGGATCTGGGCGCCGACTTCAAACTGCTGGGCCACAACCGCGGCGATGCCTTCGGCGTTGGCGTTGTTGATATTGGAGCGCATCTTGGTGCCGAACACGCCTTTGGAGACGCCCTTTTCGAGCAGGGCATCCAGATCTGGCATCGGCTTCATCACTTGCGTGCCGTTTTCTTCATCGGCGAGGCCTTTGTCGACTTTCAGGAAGGGCACAACGCGGCGCTCGTTCCACAGATATTCTGCCGTTGATGTGCCGTCGATTTCGCCATCCATGGTGCGCTCGAACAGGATCGCGCCCATCACTTTCTCGCCGGTGAAGGCGGGTGACTTGATGATCCGCGCGCGCATCTGGTGGATCAGACCGAACATTTCCTCATCGCTCGACCAGGCATCGGCTTCGACGCCATAGGCCTTCAGCGCCTTGGGCGTGGAACCGCCGGACTGGTCCAGGGCTGCGATAAACCCGTCTTTGGTGGCGGCTTGCTGCCGCATTTCTGCATTTGACATGTGTTTTCCCCAACAACGAAAAGTTATGATTTCAAGGCATCGACGCCCGGAAGGGCTTTACCTTCCATCCATTCAAGAAATGCGCCGCCAGCAGTGCTGATATGGGTGAAGTCACTCCCAGCACCGGCATGGTTGAGCGCAGCGACCGTATCTCCACCGCCCGCAACAGCGATGAGCGAGCCACCGGCGCAGCGCACGGCGGCGGCCCGGGCCGCGGCGACCGTGGCGGCGTCAAAGGGCTCAAGCTCAAATGCGCCGAGAGGGCCGTTCCAGACCAGCGTTTTGGCAGTGTCCATGGCAGTCGCCAGGATCGCCACCGTTTGCGGGCCGGCATCCAGGATCATCTCATCATCGGCCACATCATCGAGGCCGCATACGCGATGGGCGGCATGGGCGGCAAAGTCCTTCGCCACCACCACGTCGCGCGGCAGGAGAATGTCACAGCCTGCGGCCTTGGCATTGGCCTCAATCTGCTTCGCGGTGTCGGCCAGATCATGCTCACACAGCGATTTGCCAACCGGCTGCCCCCGTGCCGCGAGGAAGGTGTTCGCCATGCCACCGCCAATCGCCAGCGCGTCGACTTTGCCGACAAGGTTTTTGAGAAGATCGATCTTGGACGAAACTTTCGCGCCACCGACCACCGCCAGCACCGGCCGCACCGGGGCACCAAGCGCCGCTTCCAGCGCGTCGAGTTCGCGCTCCATGGATTTGCCGGCATAGGCGGGCAAATGCTGGGCGAGGCCAACCGTTGAGACGTGCGCGCGGTGGGCCGCGGAAAAGGCATCATTCACAAACAGATCGCCAAGCATCGACATCTGCTCAGCGAGATCGGGGTCGTTCTTTTCTTCGCCCGCATAGTAGCGCGTGTTTTCGAGCAGGATCACACCGGCAGGCGGCAGGTCGCCAATCATGGTGGCGGCATCTGGGCCAAGGCAATCGGGCGCGAAGGCCACCGGGCTGCCCAGCACTTCGGCAAAGGCGGGCGCGACGGGCGCGAGGCTCATCTCCGGCACCCTCTCTCCCTTGGGTCGCCCGAAATGGGCGAGAAGCGCCACTTTGGCACCTGCGGTGCGCAGAGTCTGGACCGTGTCGAGCGCCGCGCGCAGGCGTGTATCATCGGTGATCTTGCCGTCTGCCATCGGCACATTGAAATCGACGCGGACCAGGGCGGTCTGGCCCGTCAGGTCGCCTGCATCTTCGATGCGTTTGAAGTTACTCATACCGTCTGCCGTCCCTTGCAGATAAAAAACGGGCCCCGTTTCCGGAGCCCGCTGAAGGATTTAAAGTAGGCCGCCCATATGCACGGCGGTGTCGCTCATGCGGGTGGCAAAGCCCCATTCATTGTCATACCAGCTGAGCACACGAACCATTGTGCCGTCGGTGACCTGGGTCTGGCCGAGCGCGAAGGTTGAGCTGGCAGGATTGTGATTGAAGTCGGCCGAAACCAGCGGCGCATCGGTGTAGGCCAGCACACCCTTCATCGGGCCATCGGCGGCGGCGATGATGGCGTTGTTCACTTCCTCAACCGTGGTTGCCTTGCCCGCATCGAAGACGAGATCGATCATGGACACGTTTGGCGTCGGCACGCGAACCGCTGAGCCGTCCAGCTTGCCCACGAGTTCTGGCAGCACCAGGCCAACGGCCTTGGCTGCGCCGGTGGAGGTCGGGATCATCGAGCTGGCCGCAGCGCGGGCGCGATAAAGGTCTGAGTGCATGCGGTCGAGCGTAGGCTGATCGCCGGTATAGGCGTGGACCGTGGTCATGTAGCCGCGCTCAATGCCGACAGCATCGTTCAGGGCCTTGGCCACTGGCGACAGGCAGTTGGTGGTGCATGACGCGTTGGACACGATGTAATCGTCACCGGAGAGCGAGGTGTGGTTCACGCCATATACGATGGTCTTGTCAGCGTTTTTGCCAGGCGCCGAGATCAGGACCCGCTTTGCGCCAGCCTCAAGATGAGCGCTTGCGGCGTCTTTCGCCGTGAAGATGCCGGTGCATTCCAGCGCGATATCGACGCCCATTTCGCCATGGGGCAGCTCTTTCGGGTCTCGCACGGCGGTGCATTTGAAGCTGCGCCCGGCAACATTGATCGTGTCGCCTTCAACGGTGACTTCATTGGGCAGCTTGCCATGAATCGAATCGTATTGAAGCAAGTGCGCGTTGGTCTCGATGGGGCCCAGATCATTGATCGCGACGACTTCGATGTCGTTGCGGTCATGCTCGATGATCGACCGGAGAACGAGACGGCCGATCCGGCCAAAACCATTGATTGCTACGCGAACGGCCATGAAAAGAGTCCTCACTTATTTGGCATGCAAATTTTGCAGTGCGGTGTAACCCCGCTGACCGCTTGCGTCCAGCAGGGGACTTAGCCGCACCCCTGCCCGGCGCAGATGCAAGACTCAGGCCTGTCGTCGTGTTGAAAAGTTGACGTCCGAATGCTTCAGGGCGCCGTGGTGGTTGGCCCCAAATGACGGGCAAGGAAAACCTCGAGCGCACGGAGTGTTTCCAGGCGAGTCTCACTGGTCGAAAGCCAGTGATCCTCTCCGCGCAATTCCATCAGTTCAACGGACTTATCTGCATTTCGAAGTGCGTTTCGCATCCGGCGGCTCTGGACCATTGGCACGACCGTATCATCGCGGCCATGGATCAGCAGAACCGGCGCTTCAAAGGCCTCAGCGTGATTGACCGGCGAGATCTCCTTGAGGAAGTCACGTTCCTCGCTCAGATCACCGATGACCCGTTCCCAATACGCCACGACCCAATGGTCACGGCCCCGGTCGCGACGTTCATCGATCAGCATTCGCGGCAGGTCCGTGACCGGCGCGATCGCGGCAACACAGGCATAGAGCTCTGGTGTGAACGCCCCGCCCGCCAATGCCGCATATCCACCATAACTGGCGCCGACGATGCAGATACGATCCGGATCGGCCATGCCAATCGCAATGAGCGCTTTGACGCCATCTGTAACGTCGTCTTGCATGGCGCCGCCTCACTCGCCATGACCGGCGCGGGTGAAACTGGCCCCAAATCCGCTGGAGCCTCTGAAATTCGGCTGCAATACGAGATAGCCGCGCGAGGCAAAGAACTGGGCCATCCAGTCAAAACCGATCTGATCATAGGCTTCAGGCCCGCCATGGGGCAAAACCACCATGGGCAGGTTTTCCATGGTCTGAACGCCCAGGGGATAGGTGAGCAAGCCCTGTATAGTCAGCCCATCTCTGGATTGGTAGCCGATTGAGTCTACAGACGACACATATTCAGCCGCCAATGGGCGTGACGCACCGATGACTCCGAGGTCCCCGCTCTCGACGTCCAAAAGATAGTAGGTGCTCACCTCCTCTCCACCGGCAATCGTGATCACAGCTTTGGACCAGTCCTCGGTCCAGGAGGTCAAACTCACCGCGTAGTTTGGGAACCGTTCGATCAAAGTTGAAAAAGACGTGTCGAGCGCATCGTCAAGAAATCCGAAGCTGGGGCGCATTCCAGAATACTGCACGCCGTAAACCCGCCGATTGGAGTCAGACAGGATGCGATCAATCTCCTTGCCTTCTTCATGCAGATAAGGGCCGGTGATGGTTCCATCAAAAGCCATCTTGAACAGCGCCTCGCCGCGGTCGCCGGGCAAATCATCGATCAGGAAGAGCGCGTCTTCTTCAGCGCTGACGCCCACCAGAGAAAACGGCACGAGCGCAGAGTCTTCCTGGCGATAGATCCGCTCCCAGTCTCCGCTGCGCTTGGTCCAGATCTCATAAATGTCATCGTCATTGTCGAGATCCTCGCGGGCCAGGATCGTCCCGTCGCCCCCGACAAACCAATCTATCGTGTCATGGTGCCCACGCTGGTAGTTCCGTGCCCGGCCGGTGTCCAGGTTCACAGACAGTAGCGAGTTAGACGGCGTGCCCGCGACGCCGGTAAAAGCAGGCATAAGCGCGCGTCTTGGCTCGTCATGAAACCCGATGACGCGCCCAAGCCCGCTTTGGGCCGGATAGAGCGAGTCTTCATTCGCCAGGAGCTGTCGCACCCGTTCTGTCATAACGTTCAAAGAGAACGCTGCACTGAATTCAAACCGGCTTCCATAGCCAATAACCCGTGTCGTTTCAGAGGCAGATAGCAACAAATGATCCGGGCTGGAAAATGTCAGGCGCCGAGTCTTTACGTTGGATGTGTCGAACGCCGCCGATGTGCCCTCAGCCAAGTCGACCACCATAGCGATTTCGGCGTCGCCCTCACTGCGCAGATAGGCAAGCTTACTGCCATCCGGCGCGATGGCGACGCTGCGCAAATTCGGTAGCTCCCCAAAAAGTTCAATGGCCGGCAGCTCTTGGGCTGCCGCCTGTAAAGCACCGAAAACCAGCCAGATGGCACACATCATATATCGCATCGCCAACGTCCCCTTCGTCGCACGTCCGTAATATGTGTCTCAGCAAAAACTGATGTCGCCAAGGTCACAGTGCAGATGTCGCACAGCCACTAAAAAGCTGGGCCTGCTCCGGATTGAACTGTCTAAGGCCGGGTCTTCAAACAGGTGGAAGTTATGCGTGTTGGAGGCGCGTGCCTTAAGTATTAACAGACCAAAGCACACCCCGTTACGATATAACGTTGCATCGCCGCCGGGCTGATCCTAGGTTTCATCCAGACCCAACGGTAGAGGCGGCGAATTCCATGGAAACAAAGAACGCGCCCGCGACGGAACGGCTTCCCGTGACAGTCCTTTCCGGCTTTCTTGGAGCTGGCAAGACAACACTGCTCAACCGCGTATTGAACAATCGCGATGGTCGGCGCGTGGCTGTGATTGTGAATGACATGTCAGAGGTCAATATCGACGCTGACCTCGTGCGGTCCGGCGCCGAACTTAGCCGAACCGATGAAACGCTGGTGGAAATGTCAAACGGTTGCATCTGTTGCACGCTGCGCGACGATTTGCTGGCAGAAGTGCGCCGGCTCGCCGAAGAAGACCGCTTTGATTATTTGCTGATTGAATCCACCGGCATTTCCGAACCGTTGCCCGTGGCGGCAACGTTCGATTTCCGCGACGAGCACGGCGTCAGCCTGTCAGACGTGGCGCGCATCGACACGATGGTCACCGTGGTGGATGCGGCGAACCTGCTGAAAGACTATTCGAGCCATGATTTCCTGCACCATCGCGGCGAAGTGATGGGCGAAGGGGACAATCGCACGCTGGTTCACCTCCTTACAGATCAAATCGAGTTTGCTGACATTGTCGTGCTCAACAAAGTCGATGATGCAAGCGCCGCGCAGGTCGATGCCGCGCGCAAGATCATCCGCAGCCTGAATGCAGATGCGGAAATCATTGAAGCCAACTATTCCGAGGTCGAGACTTCCAAGATTTTCGATACTGGACTGTTCGATTTCGAAAAAGCCGAAACCCATCCGATGTGGGCCAAGGAACTTTACGGGTTCGCCGACCATGTGCCCGAAACCGAAGAATATGGCGTCACTTCTTATGTGTATCGCGCCCGCAGGCCGTTCCAGCCTGAGGCCATCAACGCGGTTCTGAATGGCCCCCTGCCCGGCGTGATCCGCGCAAAAGGCCATTTCTGGATCTCAACGCGTCCGCAATGGCTCGCCGAGTACTCCCTCGCTGGCGCGCTTTCCAGTGTTGCACCGTTGGGAACCTGGTGGGCATCGGTGCCCGAAGAGCGTTGGCCCGAAAGCGAGGGTTTGCAGGACTATTTAAAGACGCATTGGCAAGAACCCTGGGGCGACCGGCGCCAGGAAATCGTGTTCATCGGCGCTGACATCAACTGGCCCACGCTGGAAGCGAAACTCGACGAGGCGCTGTTGCCAAGCGATGACATGGCCGCTGGAATGGACCTGCCCGATCCGTTCCCAAACTGGCAACGGCAGGAAACCTCGTGATCCACTGGAGCATAATATGAGCATTGTCCCACAAACCTATGAGGACTGGCAGCACTGCATCACGGTGAAATGCGGAATTCCGCTGACCGCAGACTTCGTGGCAGCCCGCATCAACGAGCTTGAAGACCCCGGCAACTACCGAACGAAAAAGTTCATCGATGCCTGGGGCAACGACCACCATGCCAAAACGCTGGACTGGTTCCGACAAGCCGCCACGCAGATTGAGCAACACGCGCTAAGCACTGATCAATCGGTCGGCACCTGATGGGCCGTCAGTTTTCGCCGACGCCCTAAACCCGCGCCTTCACTGCCTCCACCACAGCGTCAGCCGTAATGCCGAAATGCTTGTAGAGGTCCTGGTAGGGTGCGCTGGCGCCGAAGCTTGCCATGCCGACAAATCCGCCATCGCGGCCGATCCAGCGGTCCCAGCCCATACGCACACCGGCCTCCACGGCCACTTTCGGTAAATCGCCACCGAGCACCTCATCCTGGTAGACAGCGTCCTGGGCATCGAACACATCCATGGACGGCATTGATACCACGCGCGTCGGCGTGCCCGCCTCGGCTAGCGTGGCTTGCGCTTCGATGGCCAGTTCAACCTCTGACCCCGATGCGAGGATCACCGCCCTGGCCCCGTCCATATCCGACAAGACATAACCGCCACGCGCCGACAGATTATCGGCTGTATGGGTTGTCCGAGCGCTTTTCACTTTCTGGCGGGTGAGCGCGATGGTCGATGGACCGTCAGTGCGCTGAAGGGCCAGCTCCCAGCATTCCGCGGCTTCCACGCCGTCGCAGGGGCGAAACACTGCCATGTTCGGCATGGCGCGCATGGCGGCCAAATGCTCGACGGGCTGGTGGGTTGGGCCATCTTCACCGAGCCCGATAGAATCATGGGTCATCACATGAACCACCCGCTCGCCCATCAGGGCGCCAAGGCGGATCGCCGCTCGACTATAGTCTGAGAACACAAAGAAGGTGCCGGAATAAGGAATAATCCCGCCATGCACCGCCATGCCGTTCATGATCGCGGCCATGCCGTGCTCGCGCACGCCATAATGGACATAGCGCCCGGCCCAATCGTCTGGTGTCATTGGCGTGGTGACGCTGGTCTTGGTGTTGTTGGAGCCCGACAGGTCAGCTGAGCCGCCCACCATTTCCGGGATGGCCTTGGTCAACACTTCCAGTGCCGCGCCAGACCATTTGCGGGTGGCATCATCCTTACCGCCTTCGACCACGGCTTTCTTATGGGTGACAATCTGCTCGCTCAAATCGCCCGGCAGCGCACCGTCCATGGCAGACTGGAACGCGTCGGCCTCGGCATGCCCGTTCAAGCGCAGACCCCAGGCCGTTCGGTCTGCTTCGCCGCGAGCGCCCGCCGTTTTCCAGGCCTCTTCAATGTCTGCGGGAATGTCGAACGGGGCATGGGGCCAGCCGATATTCTCGCGGATGCCGGCAATCTCGTCAGCGCCATAGGGCCCGCCATGGGCCTTGCCGGTGCCCGCAATGGTGGGGGCGCCGTATCCGATTATGGTTTTGCACGCGATCATAACAGGCTTGTCTTGTTGCTTGGCCCAGACCAGCGCGGCTTCGATCTCGGCTTCATCATGTCCGTCGATGCGCCTTGTTGCCCAGCCCGACGCTTCGAACCGCGCATTCTGGTCTGTGGAATCGGCCAGATCTGTGCCGCCATCAATGGTGACAGCATTGTCGTCGAACAAGACGATCAGCTTGTTGAGCTTCAGATGACCCGCGAGCGTGATGGCTTCCTGGCTGATGCCTTCCATGAGACATCCATCACCCGCGACGACCCATGTGTAGTGATCGACAAGGTGATCTCCGAAGCGGGCATTCAGATGGCGCTCGGCGATGGCCATGCCAACCGCCGTGGTGATGCCCTGGCCGAGCGGGCCTGTGGTGGTCTCCACACCCGGCGTCACAAAGTTCTCAGGGTGGCCCGCCGTGGGTCGACCAAGCTGGCGGAACTGGCGGATGTCCTCGCGGCTGACGCTGTCATACCCGGTCAGGTGCAGCAGTGAATAGACCAGCATGGAGCCATGACCAGCCGACAAGACAAACCGGTCGCGGTCAGCCCAGTCTGGCGCGGCGGGGTCATATTTCAGGTGCCGGGTCCACAGTGCCGTTGCCACATCGGCCATGCCAAGAGGAAGCCCAACATGCCCGGACTTTGCCGCTTCAACCGCATCCATCGACAGTGCGCGAATGGCATTTGCCATGTCCCGTTGGGTGACCATCAGCCTTAACCTTTCTGTTTGCCGGTTGGATTGGCGAACGGGCGCAGATTCGTCAAGCGACTTGGCGCGCCGCCAGCCAAGGTTTACAGGCAATACATGGACTCGTTGGCCAACGCACAGAATCATCTGACCTCCGCCCTCGACCGGCTCGAGCAGGCGCTGGATTCCCTGTTCGACCAGGCCGGCGATCCCGTCACCGCGGCGCGCGAGCTTGCGCTGATGCAGGCAGACCGGCTGCGGCTGGCAAATGATCTGGATGCTGCGCTTGGCCGGGAGGCTGAATTGCAGGGCCTCGCCGACGAGGCGTCAGAAGCGCTGGGCACAGCGATCGAAGAAGTCCGCGCCGCCCTCACCAAGGAGGAGTAGGCATGGCCAAAGCTGATATCGAAGTCTTTGGCCGACGCTACAGCGTGGCGTGCGCACCCGGCCAGGAAAGCCGGTTGATGGATCTCGGTGTTCAGCTGGATGCGCGGATCAACAAGATTGCCGAAGCGGTTGGTGATGTGGGCGATGACCGGCTGCTTCTGGTCGCCGCACTCTCCCTGTTGGATGAACTGGAGGCCGCCAAGGCCGCGCCCACCGCGGAGTTGGAAGCTGAAATGGCCCGCGTCCTTTCCAGTGCGGCCACTCGGATAGATGCAGTCATCGACCGGGTTATCTCCCGCTCATCCATCCTGCCCGAGCCTCCCAAACCAAACGGCGGAGACACAGATCATGCGCAATGACGACAATCTGCAGCCGTTTCTGGTGGCCTTCCCGGCGGAAGAAGGCGGCCAGCAGATCATGCTAGACCCGGCCTTCTTTAATGGCGCAGACGAAGTGGGTGTGTTCCTGGCCGATCTGGCGCGCCACTATGCCCGCGCCTTTGTTCAATCTGGCCGCGCCCGTGATGAGGCCGATGCACTGGAGCAAGTGCGCGAATATTTCCAGTTGGAAATCGAAAGCCCGACGGATGAAGGCGAAGGGCAAATCGTCAGCTAAAGCTGCGAAAACAGTACGAATTTTTAATAAATCTTACTTTCGGCAAGATCGCGCCGTCTTAACGACGCGGCGGACTCATGTATTGTCGTGTGTTCAGGAGGAACGAACCGATGAAAAATATGCAGGCTTGGGCGCGGGGGTTATGTGCAGCCGGGGCGTTCGCGCTCCTCTCAGCCTGTGGCGGTGGAGGCGGAGACGAGCCTGCCCCGGTCGCAGAAGTCGAATCTGAAGGTGAACTGGTTGAACGCTCTCGCCGTGACCAGGCCGCCGCAGAGCGCCGCGAACGCCTTCGCCAGCAAGCCGCTGCGGACAATGAGGCCGACTTTTCCTACTTTCGTTATCGCATCGATACCTCCCAGGCCGATCCAAAAGCGTGCTTTGTGTTCTCCTCCGCGCTGGATCCTGAAACCGACTATTCGCCATTCGTTGACTTCCGCCCCAGCTTCCAGCCCGCTTTTGCCGTGGAAGGCCGAGAGCTTTGCGTCGGTGGTTTGTCCTTTGGCACCAGCCGCACCGCGATCCTGAAATCGGGACTGCCCGCCGCCGATGGCCGCGCGCTTGAGCTGGAAGAAGACGTACCGATCGATTTCTCAGACCGGCCGCCTTATGTCGGCTTTTCTGGCGCAGGCGTGATCCTGCCACGCGAAAACGCTGACGGACTGCCGATTGAAACGGTCAATGTCGATGAAGTGCAGATCGAGGTGTCATACATCCCCGATCGCGCGCTCTACAAAAAAGACGTCGACCAGGGCGAGAGCGCCCAGCAGGGCAGCTACACCTATCTCTATGGCGATCGGAACCCGCGTGACGTAGGCGAGGACATCTGGTCCGGCACAATGGATGTCGTCTCGGTGCCCAATGCACCGGTCGTGACCATTTTCCCGCTGGCAGACGTCATCGGTGAGCTGGAGCCTGGCGCTTATTTCGTCTCCGTGTCCGACGCCAAGGAGTTGCCGGGCAATGCTGGCCCGCCCGCCTCGGCAAAGCGCTGGATTGTGCTGACGGACCTGGCCTTGACCGTCTATCGGGGCGAGCATGGCCTGGATGCCACTTTGCGCTCGCTGGAGGATGGGCAGGAAGTCACCGGCGCGCGCGTGGAATTGATCGCGTTCAACAATGATGTGCTCGCCACCGCTGACACAGGCGCCGATGGCCGGGTGTCGTTCGACAAACCCATCCTGTCAGGTTCGGGCAATGCCGCCCCGCGTTTGTTGATGGCCTATGGCGCACGCGGCGATGTGGCCGTGCTGGATTTAACCCGTGCCCCAGTGGATCTGTCTGAACTGGAAACCGGCGGACGCACTACGCCCGGACCGGTGGATGCGTATCTTTATACCGAGCGCGGCATCTATCGCCCCGGTGAGACCGTGCATGTGGTCTCACTGCTGCGCGACCGCGCCGCCAGCGCTGTGGATGGCCGGGCCGGAGAGCTCGTAATCTACCGCCCGAACGGCCTTGAGGCGCGCACGCTGCGCTTTGACGAGGCTGAAGCTGGCGCTGTCGCCATCGATTATGCGTTGGCGGGCGATGCCGCCCGTGGCCAATGGCGCGCCGTGCTGAACATCGATGGGGCAGGCCGCGCCGGATCTGTGTCCTGGTCGGTCGAGGATTTTGTACCCCAGCGTATTGCGGTAGAGCTGGAAACAGATTCCGAAACCGCCATGGAAGCGCGCGAAACACGGCCTGTCAGCGTCAATGCCCGTTTCCTGTACGGCGCGCCTGGCGCCGGCCTGAAGGTCGATGCTCGGGCCCGTCTGGAACGCGACCCCAGCCCGTTTGACACTCTGCCAGGCTTCCGGTTCGGCAGCCATGAAGAGCAGTTCCGCGAAGAGATAATCGAGATGCCTGCAGCCTCGACCGATGGCGGCGGCGAGGCGATCATCCAGCTTCGCCCAGGAACACGCGGCAACCAGTCCAGCTTCCCGCTGCGTCTGAACACCGTTGTCGACGTGGAAGAGCCGGGAGGTCGCGCCGTGTCAGAAAGCGTGCGTGTACCGTATCGCCCGCGCGATCTGTATCTGGGCATCAAACCCGGTTCAGACGGCCGCGTGGGAGAAGGCCAGCCTGCCACGTTCGAAGTCGCTGCGGTCTCCGAAGAGGGTAACCTCATCGAATCCCGGATCGAGTGGAAGATGCTGTCGATCAATTACCATTATGACTGGTATCGTGATGGTGACCGCTGGCGCTGGCGCCGCTCGCGCACGGTTCATACTGTAAATGAGGGCATTCTCAACGCCGCTGACGGTGCAACATCGGAAATTTCTGTCGATGGTCTCGATTGGGGGCGCCACGAATTGGTGCTGGAAGGCCCAAGCGGTGCTGAAGCCAGTCACGGCTTCTATGTTGGCTGGGGCGGCGTCTCCGATGACGGCGTGGAAGCGCCCGACCGCGTCGAGGTGTCCCTGGTGGATGACACGGTGCGGCCTGGCCGGACCGCTGAACTGATGATCGCGCCGCCCTATGATGGCGACGCCCAGATTGTTGTGGCCACCGACCGGATCCTGTCCATCGAGACCCGGCCCGTAACCGCCGAAGGCACGCGTATCACCTTGCCGGTCACCGAAGAATGGGGCGAAGGCGCCTATGTGATGGTCACCGTCTATTCCGCACGCGACCCGATCCTGGATGCCAAACCGCGCCGCGCAGTCGGCGTAGCTTACGCGCCGGTCAATATGGATGAGCGCACTTTCGAGCTGACCCTTAACGCACCGGAGGTTATCCGCCCGCGCCGCGAGCAACTGATCGAAGTGGAGATCGAAGGCGGGCCGCGTGAACCGGTCTTTTTGACCCTCGCTGCTGTGGATGAAGGCATTCTGCAGCTGACCAAGTTCCAGAGCCCCGATCCGGTGGACTACTTCTTCGGCAAGAAAGCGCTCGGCGTCTCCTTGCATGATGATTATGGCCGCCTTCTCAATCCGAACCTTGGCCTGCCGGCAGAGGTGCGGTCGGGCGGTGACCAATTGGGCGGCGAAGGCCTGTCAGTTGTGCCGACAAAAACAGTCGCGCTGTTCTCAGGCATCGTGGATGTTGGCCGTTCAGGCACGGCCCGCGTGCGGCTGGATATTCCCGACTTCAATGGCGAGCTGCGCCTGATGGCCGTGGCCTGGTCTGAAGATGGGCTCGGCGCTGCCGACCGCCCGCTCACGGTACGCGACCAAGCACCGAGCGAGCTGATCCTCCCGCGCTTCCTTGCGCCGGGCGATGAAGCCATCGTCACCGCCAGCATCGACAATGTCGAATTGCCCGAAGGTGAGTTCAACGCGACTGTCACCGCCGCCGGGTTCATCACCCCCGCCGACGGCAACTTCGTCAGGACACTGCCGGAAGGCAACCGGGCCGATGTACCGGTGCGTGTCACCGCGGATGAGGCCGGGATTTCAAGGCTGCGTCTGGCCGTTGAAGGACCCGAGAATTATGGCGTCGACCATGAGTATCTGATCCAAACACGTTCACCTTATCTGCCCATCACGCAAATCAATTCCGCTGTCATGGAGCCGGGCGATGCGTTCAGCCTGGACCCAACACTGACGGCAGGTCTGGTGCCCGGCACGGTTTCGATGTCGGTCAGCTTCTCCTCTATCCCGGTGGATGAAGGCGCGCTTTACGCCTCCCTGGCGCGCTATCCCTATGGCTGCACCGAACAGACGGTGAGCCGCGCCATGCCATTGATCTATGCCGAACAGCTTGTGGCGCTGGGCGCAGACGGCGCGCGGGACGATGCCCGCGAGCAGGTTCAGCTGGCGGTCAACCGGATCCTCAATCGCCAAAGCTCCGATGGCGCGTTTGGCCTCTGGCGTGAGGGCGATCAGTATGCCTCACCCTGGCTCGGCGCCTATACGGTGGACTTCCTGTATCGGGCGCGTGAGCGCGGGTATTCAGTTCCCCGTGAAGCGTTGGACCGCGCCTATGGCGCGCTGCAAAACGTGGCCTCCGGCGATGCCTGGCGCGTCTATGGCTACGACACAGATGTCTGGGAAAGCCGCTGGCACAGTGACACCCAGGCCCGTTTGATGGACCGGTCTTCGGCGTTTGCGCTCTATGTATTGGCCAAGGCAGGCAAGGCCGACATCTCGCGGCTGCGCTATCTGCATGACCGTGAGCTAGATGATATTGACAGCCCTTTGGCCCAGGCACACCTTGCGGCTGGCCTGGCTTTGATGGGCGACACTTCGCGTGCGTCCAACGCGTTTGAAACCGCCATTGAGGGCCTCGGCTTCGACAATTCCGGCGATTATTACCAGACACCTCTGCGGGACACGTCTGCGGTGCTGGCGCTGGCCGCCGAGGCGGGCTTCCCGGACCTGGTCGGTCAGATGTCGGAACGCCTGGCAGAAGACACACCTGACCCATCTGAGCTGATGACCCAGGAAAAAGCCTTCATGCTGCTGGCCGTGAACGCGCTGACGGGCGGGGATGCCGACTCTTACCGCATGACCGTTGAAGGCCTCGGCCGCGGCAACAATAATGATCGCCGCTACTTCATTGATGAGACCCAGGTCTCCACCGATGTCAGCTTCACCTATGGCGGCGAGGCGCCCATTTATCGCAGCGTGTTCGTGACCGGTGCGCCAGCCGATGCCCCACCACCGGCGTCATCGCGGCTTGACGTCAGCAAACGCTATTATGACCTGTCGGGTCGGGCGGTGAATTTCGGGTCCTTGGAACAGGGCGATCAGATCGTGACGGTGATCACGCTGGATCCGGGTGAACGCCGGACCAACCCACTGATCATCGCCGATCTCTTGCCCGCAGGCTTCGAGATCGAGACGATCCTGCGGCCCGCCGATGGCCGACGCGAATATGACGATGATGGCGCGTTTGCCTGGATCGGCACCATTCATCCGGCCCAAACTGCCGAGGCGCGCGATGATCGCTTTGTGGCCGCTATCGATGTGCGCGACCAGAACCGCACGCTCGCTTATGTGGTGCGCGCGGTGACGCCCGGTGAATTCGCCGTGCCCGGTGTGGTCGCCGAAGACATGTACCGGCCAAACGTGTTCGCACGTTCTGCACCCGCACAGCTGTCGATCGCGCCGCGAGAGGGCGGTGCCGGCGGCGGGCAGTGATGGCTTTGGAGACGTCGGAACTTTTACGCGCGTTGTGTGCGTTTTGACCGGCCTATGATGGAGTAGGTCGTGTTTGGCCAGGTTTTGCACATACTCAGACGGCGTTGGCGCAATGGCCTTGCGGTCTTGGTTGTCTTCGGCCTCACCATCGTCACCCTGGACCGCCTCTTCCCTCCTCCGCTGGAGCGCGGAGACGCGGTGTCCCAGTGGGTGACAGACCGAAATGGTCTGCCGCTGCGCGCATTCCCGACCGAGGAAGGTGGCTGGAGATTTCCGGCTGACCTGGACCATGTGGATCCTGTGTTCCTCGAAGCGCTGCTGGCGGTCGAAGACAAACGGTTCCGCGAGCACTGGGGCGTTGATTGGATCGCCATGGTGCGCGCCGCCTTCACTTCGGCCCAGGCGGGGCAAATTGTGTCTGGCGGATCCACCATCACCATGCAGACGGCGCGACTTCTGGAGCCGCGCGAGCGCACTATCGGCTCAAAGCTGATCGAAATGGTCCGTGCCCACCAAATCGAGGCGCGGCTGTCCAAGGACGAAATTCTCGAACTCTACCTCACCCTTGCGCCCTATGGCGGCAATCTGGAGGGCATTCGCGCTGCCAGCTGGAGCTATTTTGGCCACGGGCCAGACCGGCTTGGCGATGATGAAATCGCGCTTTTGATCGCCCTGCCTCAAAGCCCGGAAGTGCGCCGTCCGGATCGTCGGCCCGTTGGCGCCGCCGCGGGCCGCGCGTTCATCGCGGAAAAACTGTTGGCCCAGGGCGTGATCGATGATCGTCGCCTGTCTGAGGTTAATGAGGCGGCGTTACCTGAAATCCGAAACACGTTCCCAAGCCTGGCCTGGCATGGCGCTGCGGCAGCGCGCCTACGCGCAGAAAAGCCGGGCGATGTGCGCACATCGCTGGACGCTGGCCTGCAGACGGAACTTGAACGCCTGATCGGTGCCCGAGCTGCGGAACTGCCCCGCGACGTTCAGATCTCAGCGCTTGTGATCGATATTCCGACACGCGGCGTGCGCGCCCTTGTCGGGTCCGCCGACCGATCTCGCCCCGGCGGTTGGATGGACCTTACTGCGCAGCCGCGCTCGCCCGGCTCGACGCTCAAGCCATTCATCTATGCCATGGCATTTGATGATGGGATTGCCGGGCCGGGCACGGTGATTTCCGATCTTCCCAGACGGTTTGCCGCTTACCAGCCAGAGAATTTTGACCGGTCGTTCCGCGGCGATGTCACGATTGCGCAGGCGCTGCAGCATTCGCTGAACGTGCCCGCGGTCCTGGCCCTCGCGGAAGTCGGGCCGGAACGCTTTGCCGCCTCGCTGGCCTTGTCCGGTGCACCGCCTCGCATCAAGGCCAGTGCTGAGAGCGATACGGGACTTGCCTTGGCACTGGGCGGGGCGGGCATGACGGCGCGCGACCTGGCGGTGCTCTACAGCGCGCTGGGCGATGATGGACGCGCCAAGCCGCTAACGTTCCTGGCCCACGATGAGACTGTCCGCCGCGAGGCTCCCGGCCGCCGCTTGCTCAGCGCGGGCAGTTCAGCGCAGGTGATCGATATCCTGGCGGATACGCCAACACCATCTGGACGGATGCCCGGCAGGCTGACCCAGGACGCCCCGGACATCGCCTTCAAGACCGGTACGTCCTACGGCTTCCGCGACGCCTGGGCGGCGGGCATATCTGGCGACCTGGCTCTGGTGGTCTGGGTTGGCCGGGCCGATGGCGCGCCGCGGCCGGGCGAAACCGGGCGCAGCGCCGCGCTTGAGCTATTGTTCGAGATTGCAGACCGGGCCACGCATCGCCTTGGTGCACGCGGAACCTCAGACGCGCGCCTGGCCACCCGGTCTTTGCCGCAAGCGCGCGGCGCCCAACGCCAGTTCAGCGAGGAGATGCCGCCTGAAATCCTGTTCCCGCCGAAAGATGCCGAGCTCTGGGCTGGGCCGGTCGATGGCCGCCCGGCCCGAGGCTTCGTGCTTTCCGGACGTGGATCAGGAAAACTTGATTGGTATGTGGAGGGCAGCCCCATCGCGCGCGATGCAGGCGGACTGCCGGTCTGGCTTCCCGATCGCGCAGGTTTTTATACGATTTCCGCCGTTTCGCCTGATGGGAGAGCTGCGCGGGTGAATGTTCGCGTCATTGGGGTTCCGCCAGCATAAAAATGCACAGCCTCGCGTGTCCCTCGCGAAACAGTGACCGCCAGAATGCCGCAATTGCACACATTTTTGCTCGCAGAATCAGTTAAGAACCATCATATGACTTTTCGAACAAGCACCGAATAAGTTACACTTGGTTAAGCATGCGAAACCTGAACACTCTCCAGATTGCCGTGATCATCGCCTTCGTTTCGGCATTCGGCTCATTCCTGTGGACCGGCGCTGGTGCACAGGGACAATCCCAATCGATCGAAACTGCAGAGAACACCGAAGTCGCTGTCTTTGCCGGCGGATGCTTCTGGTGCGTGGAAAGCGACTTTGACAAGGTCGATGGCGTCCTCTCGACCGTCTCAGGATATGCGGGCGGCGAAACACAGGATCCCACCTACAAATCTCACGCGGCAGATCGACATCTGGAAGTCGTGGAAGTGACGTTCGACGCAGACGTGGTCAGCTATGAAGAGCTTGTTGGTTTCTTCTTCCGCCACATTGACCCAACAGATGCTGGCGGCCAGTTCTGCGACCGTGGCCACTCTTACACGTCCGCGATCTTCGCCCAAACCTCTGAACAAGCTGAGATCGCACGGTCTGAAATAGATACCATTGAAGCCTTGGGGATCCTACCAGGCCGTATTTTGACACCCATTCGCGGCGACGACGTGGTGTATCCTGCCGAGGACTATCACCAGAATTACTATCAGAAGAACCCGCTGAAGTATCAGTACTACCGACGCGCCTGCGGTCGCGATGCGCGCGTTGCAGACGTGTGGTCAATGGACGTGGAAGGCTGATCCTGAACTGCCGAACGCCCAGGCTCTAGGCAGGCCCACCCAGCCGGTGCATATCCCAATCCATGAGCGTCTTCGCCGACTTCAGAGACTTGCCAGAAAGCGCCCGCGGCCATTCCATCGCCTTGGGAAATTTTGACGGTCTGCACGCCGGACACCGCGCCGTGATGGACGCGGCACGGAAGGCTGGCACACCGCTAGGCGTAGCAACGTTTGAGCCGCCACCGCGCGCCTTCTTTCGTCCCAGTGACCCGCCATTTCGCATTCTGACGCCGGAGCGGCGTAACGCCAAAATCCTGGCGGCGGGCGCGGACGCCGTATTTGAACTGCCCTTCAACGCCGAGATGGCGGGAATGACAGACGAGGACTTCGCCCGCAATGTGCTGGCTGAGGGTCTTGGCGCGGTGAACGTCACAGTCGGGTTCGACTTTCGCTTTGGCCGCGGAAGGATGGGCGATGCCCCGCGTCTGGCCTCACTCGGCCGGGCGATGGGGTTCGGCGTGACCATCGTCGACGAAGTGCCAAACGACCGGAATGAGAAAGCCTCATCCACTGCAATCCGCCAGGCGCTGCGATCGGGTGAGCCCGACCGCGCCGCTCAGATGCTAGGCCATGCCTGGGTCGCTGAAGGCAGCGTTGAACATGGCGAAAAGCAAGGCCGCACGCTGGGCTTTCCAACGGCAAATCTGCATTTGCATGACCTCATTCACCCGCGCCACGGCGTATATGCCGTCCGGGCGCGAATAAATCGGCAGGGCGAGTGGCTTGATGGCGTTGCAAATTTTGGTCGAACGCCAACAACCGGTTTACGTGATCCTTTATTTGAAACCTTTCTTTTAGATTTCGAGGGCGATCTTTACGGCCAATGGTTGGAGGTCGCGCTTGTGGCGTATCTGCGACCAGAACTGAAGTTTGACCAACTCGAAGAGATGGTCACGCAAATGCACGCCGACGTGGCCGATACGAAGACTATACTGGCCTCTAACGCGGTGACGGGTGACGCGTAGATTAGAAGGTTTTGCCATGGCCCATGGTGAATTCGTCTGGAGCAATCTTTCCAGCTTCCGACCAGAGGTGACAAAGCGGTTTTACCGAAAGCTGTTTGGTTGGTCGTACAATGAAATGCGACAGCCCGATGGCTGGCCCTATCATGTGGCTAAGGCCGGAGACCACGAGGCCGCGTCAATCTTTGAAATGCCGCGACAGTTCCAGGACATGCGCCTGGCCAGTTACTGGATGCCCTACATCATTGTGGATAATCTGGACACGGCTTGCGAGACCGCCATCAAACTGGGCGGCAAAGTCGAGCTTGGGCCTTTGGCCTGGAACAGCCAAAACCAGATCGTCCTGCTGCGCGACCCGCTGGGTGCGGGCTTTACCATTCACCAGGGCAATGGCTTTTCGCCCGACCCGCATGAGGGTTGGCCCGGTCACCGCGCCTGGTGCAGCCTCGTGGTCTCTGATGCAGAAGAGGTTGCGCCGTTTTACCGCCAATTGTTTGATTGGGATGTTCGGCGCGACAGCACCGGGTTTTCCGTGCGTACGCGCGATGGGAAATGGGTGGCTGATATAACATCGTTGAAGGACGAGATGCGCGGCCCCTTCCAGTTCTGGGGCGTTTATTTCGCCGTCCACAACGTGAAGAAAGCCGCGCGCCTGGCGGAACGGCAAGGCGGTGAGATCCTTTATGAAGAGACCACGCCCAGCGGCCCAATCACGCTGATCGGTGATCCCGATGGCGCAGCCTTTTTTCTGATCCAGCTGAATAGCTGATCGGCACGCCCGCACAGGTGACTCCTTAACCGGGCTCTGCTAGTTCGCAAATCATGGCATATCGGCGTTGCATACGAATTCGCGGCCCGGTCGGAATTTTGCGCTGAAGGCGCGCTCCGGCCGGGAGTTTTCGCATATCCTGACTTCACGCCCGCTCAAGGCCCCCTGCCCCATGACATCCGAATCTCCACGCGACTATCGCGACACGATCTTCCTTCCAAAAACCGAGTTTGCCGACCGCGGTCAGCTCTCCAAGCGCGAGCCGGACTTTATCGCCCGCTGGGATGAGATGAAGCTGTATGACAAGCTGCGCGCCGCCGCCGAAGGGCGGCCAAAATGGCTGCTGCATGACGGCCCGCCTTATGCCAACGGGCATATCCACCTGGGCACGGCGATGAACAAGATCCTCAAGGATATCTGTGTGCGCAGCCACCAGATGATGGGGTTTGACGCCAGCTACCTGCCCGGATGGGACTGCCACGGCTTGCCCATAGAATGGAAGGTGGAAGAAGAGTTCCGCGGCAAGGGCCGCACCAAGGATGATGTTGGTGGGGCGGAGTTTCGCGAACGCTGCCGCGCCTATGCCGCCGAATGGGTTGAGGTGCAAAAACGCGAGTTCCGCGCGCTCGGCATCGAAGGCGAGTGGGAGGACCCGTATCTGACGATGGATTTTGGCTCAGAGGCCGCAATTGTCGGCGAGTTCCTCGATGTGGCGATGAGCGGGCGCCTGGTGCGCGGCGCCAAACCGGTCATGTGGAGCCCGGTGGAACGCACCGCGCTGGCCGAGGCGGAAGTGGAATATCACGACCGCAAAGTGCCGGTGATCTGGGTGAAGTTTCCTTGGAGCGGCTTGAATCTCGGCGAAGGTCCGAGCTTGGATTCTCAACTTCGCAAAGACATGGATGGAGCGTCATTCGTTATCTGGACGACCACTCCATGGACCATCCTCGCAAACCAAGCGATCGCCTACAACGAAAGCATTGACTACAGCTTGTATGAAGTCAGCTCGGTTGTTTCGGAAGAAGAACTTGGCTTCGCGCCGTACGCTAAGCCCGGCGAGCGATTTGTCTTGGCCGATGCGCTTGCCGATGAAGTCATGTCGGCCGCTAAGGTGACTTCATTCAAGAGAGTTCGAGACATCAATCCATCCGCGTTGGTTGCGGCTCGACATCCATTCTTCGATGTCGACTGGGCTGGCAACTATTGGGGCAACGCCCGTCTCCTCCCCGGCGACCATGTCACCGACGACGCCGGTACGGGCTTTGTCCACACCGCGCCGGCGCATGGTGAGGATGACTTCGCCGTCTGCCTCGCCAATGGCTTTGGCGCCAAGGACATCCGCCAGATCGTTGACGATCAGGGCCGCTATACTGATGAAGTGCCGGAGCGCTTCCGCGGCCTCGATATCATCCGCACGTCGGGCAAAAAGCGCGGCCAGGCGGGCAAGGCCAATGATGAGGTGATCAAGGCGCTGGCCGAGAGCGGCAACCTGCTTGCGCGCAGTGTTACCACCATCCGCGATGCCCATTCCTGGCGCTCCAAGGCGCCGGTGATCCGCCGCGCCACGCCGCAGTGGTTCATCGCCATGGACCAGCCCGGCAGCGACGGGTCTGCGCCCTTGCGTGAGCTGGTGATGGACGCCCTGAAAGACGTGGAGTTCTTCCCCGCCACGGGCCGAAACCGGCTGGAAGCCATGGTCTCGGACCGACCCGACTGGCTGGTCTCACGCCAACGCAACTGGGGCGTGCCGCTAACCATTTTCGTCAATGCAGACGGCCAGCCCCACACCGCCGCGCTTTCCACCGACGCGGCCCAAGCTGTCAATGACCGCATCAAGGCGGCCATCACCGCGCGTGGCGTTGAGGCCTGGTTCGACACACCGGTAGAAGAGTTGATCGGCGATGCGGGCGATCCGGCAGACTGGGAAAAGGTCACGGACGTGCTCGACGTCTGGTTCGACAGCGGCACCACCCACGCCTTCGCCCTGCGCAAACGCGGCATCATCGACGAGGAGACCGGCCAAGCCGATCTCTATCTGGAAGGCTCTGACCAGCATCGCGGCTGGTTCCAGTCCTCGCTTCTGGAGTGCTGCGCCACGCGCGGAATGGCGCCCTACAAAGGGGTGCTGACCCACGGGTTCATCGTCGATTCCGAGGGCAAGAAAATGTCGAAATCGATCGGTAACACGATAGAGCCGGCACAGGTTCAAAAACAATACGGCATCGAAATCCTGCGAATCTGGGCGGCAAGTGCCGATTTCACCGAGGACTTGCGGATTTCCGAGGAAATCCTCAAACGCACCGCTGACACCTATCGGCGCCTGCGCAACACGCTGAAGTATTTGCTCGGCGCAACCTCGGGCTTCACCGCCGATGAGGCGTTGGATCCGGAAGACATGCCGAGTCTGGAACGCTGGGTATTGCACCGACTGAGCGAACTGGATGTGCTCGTCCGTGGGGCCTATGACATCTATGACTTCAAGAAGGTCATGGCGGCGCTGGTGAATTTCTGCGCCGTGGACCTGTCAGCGGTCTATTTCGACATCCGCAAAGACAGCCTTTATTGCGACCCGGTAGCGGCGACCGCTGACCACTGGGACGAGGCGACCGCCGCGTTCGGCAATCGCCGCCGCGCGGCGCGCACGGTGATGCACGCCGTGCTGGAGCGGTTGATGGTCTGGCTGGCGCCGATCATGCCCTTCACCACCGAAGACGCGTTCTGGAACAGCGAGCTTGACGGCGACAGCGTTCATCTAAAAACCTTTCCGGAGACACCGCAGACGTGGCGCGATGACGCCCTCGCTGAGCGATGGGAGAAGATTTTCACGGTCCGCCGTGTGGTCACTGGCGCACTGGAAGTCCAGCGACGCGACAAGGTGATCGGCTCCTCGCTGGAGGCCGCGCCAGAGGTCTACATCACGAATGGCAGCTTGCTGACAGCGTTTGAGGATGAAAGCGCAGCCGACATCTTCATCACGTCAGGCGCTGAACTGTTGCAGGGTGATGCGCCCGGTGGCTGTTTCACCCTGGACGAGGTGGAAGGCGTGGGCGTTGTGTTCAAACGCGCCGAAGGCGTAAAGTGCGCGCGCAGCTGGAAGTATTTCGACCCGGCAACAGCGGATGCTGACTTTCCAGACGTGACATCGCGCGACGCTTTGGCGGTTCGGGCGCTGGAGGCATCCAGTTAGACGCGATTGGGTTGCGCGTCACCCTCGACCGCGCAGCGGTCTGGGGGCCCAACTACGCTGTATGCGAAGGCGGAACCTGTCAAAATGTCAGAGATGGGCGGCGCCCATCGAGCGTGACGCACAAATACCCAGACGGTACCAGCCTAAACGCTGATCCCGGCCTTTTCGGCATCGGCCAGGAAGGCAGCCAGGCCTTTGTCTGTCAGGGTGTGGTTCGCAAGGCCCTTGAGTACGTTTGGGGGCACGGTGGCGACATCGGCGCCGGCCAGCGCGCATAGCTTCACATGATTGGCATTGCGGATCGAGGCGGCGAGAATCTCGGTCTCGAACAGATAATTGTCATAGATGGTGCGGATCTCATCGATCAGTTCCATCCCGTCGATGTTCAGATCATCGAGCCGACCAATGAACGGCGAAATGAATGTCGCGCCAGCTTTGGCGGCCAGCAGCGCCTGATTGGCAGAGAAACACAGGGTTACATTGACCATTGTGCCGGCATCGGTCAGCGCGCGGCAGGCCTTCAGCCCATCGAGCGTGAGGGGCACTTTCACCGCCACGTTCGGCGCAATGGCCGCAAGTTTTTCGCCTTCGCTCAGCATGGTTTCGAAATCGGTGGCGACCACTTCGGCACTCACCGGGCCATCTGAAATCTCGCAGATTTCGGCAATCACTTCGGCAAACGGCCGGCCTGATTTTGCGATGAGAGACGGATTGGTGGTGACACCATCGATCAGCCCTGTGTCCTGGAGCTCTGCAATAGCGGCGGTGTCGGCTGTGTCGACGAAGAATTTCATAGCGCGCGGTCCCTCGTATGTGCTGGCGGGGGGCTTAGCGCGCCAGAGCGGTTTTTACCACTCCATGCCCATGTGCTTTTTCATCCAATCGGAAAACGTGGCCGGTTTCTCCATGGATTTCGGGTCAAGCGAGCCGTAGGCAATCAGCGGACCCGCAGCGGCTTCAAGGCGCACGCCGTTCATCGTGTCGCCCATCCCGCCCCACCGGTCAGAGTTGCGTGGGTCGACGATCAACATCAAGCGGTCGCCGCCGTCGCCGGTCTCGTCTCGGCCAAAGATCAGACCATATACCTTCTCGCGGCCCCAGAGGCCGGAGGAATGGGCCTGGCGCGTCCCGTCGAGCAGAACCTCGTCCCAGAACATGTTTCGCCGCCATTGCAACACATGCATCCGCTCACCATTGGTGACTTTGATGTCGATTTCAGTCGTGGTGATACGAACCAGTTCGGCGATCAGGTTGGACATGTCGGACCTCGATATGATTATCGAAAAACAATATATGATTGCCGATACTCAGGGTCAAGGTCCCCCGCCTATTCCACCGTGACCGATTTGGCGAGGTTACGCGGCTGGTCCACATCTGTGCCGCTGGCAACCGCGGCGTGATAGGCGATCAGTTGCACGGCTACGGTCATGATCAGGGGCGCTGAATAGAGTCCACCCGTCGGCATCACCAGCGTCTGGGCCGCGGAATCAGCGGCAAACTCTGCGCCAGCCTGGTCGGTCACCAATACGATATGTGCGCCGCGCGCGCGCACTTCCTGCATGTTGGAGACGGTCTTTTCCATTAGCCGGTCGCTTGGCGCAACAACAATCACCGGGGTGCCATCCTCGATCAACGCGATGGGCCCGTGCTTGAGCTCACCGGCTGCAAAACCTTCGGTTGGGATATAGGTGATTTCCTTCAGCTTCAGTGCGCCTTCCAAGGCGATGGGATAGAACGGGCCACGGCCGAGATAGAAAATCTGTTTTGCGCCCACCAGGCTCGGCGCTATCGCCTTGGCATCGTCTTCAGCCTTGAAGCTTTCGGTGATCAGGCGCGGCAGGGCCATCAGATCCTTCACGTGGCCTGAAAGGGTTGTGCCATCGATGGTTCCGCGGGCTCTTGCGGCGGCCAGTGACAACGCGCCCAACACAACAAGCTGCGCGGTAAAAGCCTTTGTCGATGCCACACCGATTTCCGGTCCCGCCGCCGTCGGGGCGAGCGCTGTTACGTCGCGAGCAATCGAACTTTCCGGCACGTTGATAATCCCAAGGGTCGGCGCACCCTGGTCGTGGCAATGACGCATCGCGGCCAGTGTGTCTGCTGTCTCGCCGGACTGGCTGATGAACAAGGCCGGCCCCGTGGCAGGCATCACTGGATCGCGGTAGCGATATTCAGACGCGATATCAGTCTCAAACGGTAAACGCGCGACCTGTTCAAACCAGTATTTTGCTGTCGCAGCGGCGTAGTAAGCCGTCCCGCAGCCGATGGCGACGGCGCGGTCGGCCTCTTTGAACAGCGCGTCGTAGACAGAGGTGTCAGAGAGGTTGACCTCGGCCGTATCAAGATAAGGTGCAAATGAGCGCGACACGCTTTCGGCCTGCTCGTGGATTTCCTTGTGCATGAAGTGGGCATACTCGCCCTTCTCGGCCATGGCCGCGCTGGCTGCGGTTTGCACCACCGCCCGCTCGACGGGAACGTTGTCGGCATCGAAGACGTCAGCGCCAGTTGGCGTCACAACAACCCAGTCGCCTTCATCCAGATAGCTGACCGTGTGGGTAAACGGCGCCAGGGCGATGGCGTCAGAACCGAGAAACATCTCTCCCTCGCCATATCCCAGCGTCAGCGGAGAACCGCGACGGGCGCCGATCATCAGGCCGGGCTGGTCCTCAAAGATGGCGCAAATCGCAAACGCGCCTTCCAGTTTCGGAAGCACCGTCTGAAAGGCGTCCTTCGGAGTAGCGCCCGCCTCGATCTGCTGTGCCAGCAAATGAGCAATGACTTCACTGTCGGTCTCTGTCGACAGAGTGCAACCATCAGCTTCCAGCGCGGCGCGGTGATCCTGATAATTCTCGATGATGCCATTGTGGACAATGGCCACAGGCCCGGCGATGTGGGGGTGGGCATTTCGAACCACAGGCGCGCCATGGGTTGCCCAGCGCGTGTGCGCGATACCGGTTGCGCCATCGACCGGGTCAACGCTCACCACCTCACGCAGTGCAGCGATCTTGCCTTCGGCCCGGCGGCGGGTCAGCGCCCCATCGCTGAGGACGGCGATCCCGGCGCTGTCATAGCCGCGGTATTCCAAACGCATCAGCCCACGCAAAAGGCGCTCGGTGACGTTGGACTTACCGGCAATTCCTACAATACCGCACATGGCGCACTACTCCCGCATCGAGCCTTCCGCGCCCCCCGGCATGACCATAGGGCCTGCGGTAAACGCCTTTTGTGGGGCACTCAACTCACAGCTGCCGCGCCAGGTGTCATAAAACGTGAAGCTCTTACAAAGGGATTGACGACGCATCGCACCAGCACCAATGACGCGCGATGCAACCGCGCCAGATCTCTCCACTCCTCATTGCGGCTCTGGGTGTCTTCTCAGGATGCCTGGTCGATGTGTGCGTGAAATACCTGGCTCAGGACATCAACGTGTTTGCCCTCACCGTTTGGCGCTTTCTGTTCGGCGGCGCCTACGCCATGACGATCTACCTGTTGTTGCGGCGACCGTGGCCGCGCTGGGAAGCCTGGCGATTCCACAGCATCCGCGGCGTCATTCACCTGACAGCGGCCATGAGTTTCTTCTATGCACTGACGCAACTGGGCCTGGCGGAAGCCACCGTCATGGGCTTCACCGCCGCTTTGATGATTGCGCCGATCGCGAGGGTGATCCTCAAAGAAAAATTCGGGCGTATCAGCGTGGCCGCAGCCCTTGTCGGATTTATAGGTGCAGCCATCACCTTGTCCGGCGAAACTGTGGCCGGGCCGGAGGACGGAAACCGGGTGCTCGGCGTGGCAGCAGTCATGCTGGCGGCGCTGACTTACGCTATTTCCATTGTATTGTTGCGCCTGCGCACGCAAAGCGAAGACACGCTCACCATTGTCATGATGTCGAATGTTCTGCCCGCGCTGATTGGCTTGCCGGTCTTGCTGGCGGTCGATCCCATTCCTGCAGCCACAGATCTGCCCGTCTTCGCCGCTCTTGGCCTGTTCGGCTTGGGAATCTGGTGGCTGTTTACCATCGCATATGCTCGCGCGCCGGCCCAGCGTCTTGCTCCGCTGGAATACACCGCGCTGATCTGGAGTGCGCTGTTCGGCTGGATGATCTTTGGCGAAGTGCCCGGCTGGCAGCTATACGTCGGTGCAGTGGTGATCATCGGCGCATGCTTGTTGGTGGCATTCGAAGATCGGTTCGCCACAAGGCGGGAGGCACGCCTGCCTGTCAGCGACCTTGTGGAGTGAGCCCCATTGCGGCTGAAAGCGCCGCCAGACCCGCCTCAATCCCGACCCTGGGTGCAAAATCGTGCGGTAAGTCCGGCTGGCCAACGGCGCCCTTGTCAAGTTCAACTCTGGCAAGTTGCGCCGCGCCGACCGGTGATGGCAATCCGAGGCCAACCCAGGCATTCAACGGGGCCAGCGGCACCTGGACCGGCGTGCAACTGCCGCCCACCGCACGGCAGGCAATCCGCACCACATCCCATTGCGGAAGTGTGTCTGGCCCACCCACCGGCAAACGCCCAGACAGCGCAAGCCGCTGCGTCACCAGGCCGGCTGCAAGGCGTACCAGATCGTCAATATGGATCGGCTGCTGGAGGGCCTTTGCCGTGCCGGGCACCGGCAGCACAGGCCATTTGGACGCGTGGCGAAGGAGGCGCGAGAAGTTCCCGTCACCCGGATGGCCATAGATCATGGTCGGGCGAAGAATTGCCCAGTTCGGCGCGGCCTCCATCACCTGCTGCTCCGCCGCCGCGAGGCTACGATAGACCGCATCTTCCGGCGTGATGGCCACATTGTTGGACGAGAAGGCCACGCCCCGTGAAACACCGGCTCCAGCGAGTTCGGCAATCGCGTTGGCCGCCATGCTCAGGATCGGCGTCAAAACCGCTGCATCAATGTCCTTGGCCGCCATTCGAACTGCGATTGTATCGCTGACATCAAGCTCGGCCAGTTCAACACCTGCTGCCAGCAGGCGCTCATCTTCGCCAAAGCTGGACCGGCGCGTGGCAAGGACGCGGTGACCCTCAGCCGCCAAGTCAACGGCGATGCGCGCGCCAAGCGGTTTGCCAGCCCCAACAACGAGAATGTGCATCGCTAACGCCCTTTTGCTTCAGGGTATCCGGCGCGCAGGCCGAGGGCGGCCAGCCGCGCGGTTTCCGCTATTCGCTTCTGCCGGGTTTCCGGCCGCTTCGCGGTCCAGATCCATTCCAGGATGCCGCGGCGAACCGAACGCGAAAATCCATTCCACATCGCCTTTGACTGTGCATTTTCGAGCGCCTCTAGCAAATCATCGGGTTCGGTCAGAGTCTCGACTTCGTTGAGCGCATCCCACGTGCCATCTGCTTTCGCCCGGTCGATGAGCGCCTGCCCGGAGGGCTGAATACGCCCGTCCAACATCAAGGCCTCAACCCGCGCCTTGTTCACAGCAGACCAGCGGCTGCCAGCTCGGCGCGGACTGATCAACAGCCTTGTTCGATCAGAATCCTCAGTACGGCGCAGACTGTCGATCCATCCCCAGCACACCGCCTCATCCCGGACATCGCCATAGGGCACGTAGGGCCCGCGGCCCTTCTTATAAGTCACGGCCCAGACAGCCCCGTCCTGCGCGTGGTTGGCCGAAAGCCAGTCTCGCCACGCCTTGAGGCTGTCGACAGCAACGCGTGCCAGATGTTCACCGCCCTTTGCCATACATCTGTTAGGCAACATTTCGTGAAATCTGCAAAGCGTTGTGTTTCCGCACTTGCCCCGCAAAGCGACCACCTGCTACGGCCAGAAAGGTTCGAGGGCTGGTGCAGGGTGCCGGCGATACGTGTTGAGGGGGTTCCGCGATGTCTATCGCCGGGTATGAAATTCTTGCTGTCGTCGGCTTTCTGTTCGCTGCCTACGCCGTCATCGCAAACGATTCGATCCAGACACTTGGAACTTTCCTGGCCTCAAATTCCCACCGGCCCTGGTGGATGTTGTGGATCTTCGCCGCCAGCATCATGGTCGTTGCACTGCTATCAAACCAATTCGGTCCTCAAATCTCCACCTGGTTTGCCGATATGGGCATCGGCCCATTGGCGAGCTTCTTCGCAGGGTTCGATGGTGGGCTGGCCGACGGGAAACTGAACTCTATCCCCTACCCGGAAACAGGCATCCAGTGGTACCATGCGCTACCGCCGCTTGTGCTGCTATTTCTCACACGCTTTGGCATGCCGGTCTCCACCACCTTCCTCGTGCTGACCGTGTTTGCCCTGACAGGCGGGCGCCAGACGGAAGGCGTTATGGAGAGCATGCTGATCAAATCCATGATCGGCTATCTCGTGGCCTTTGGCGCCGGCGCCGTGATCTGGCTGTTGATTTCGCGCCTGTGGGAAGTCTGGATCAGTAAGACCGACCACAATGAAGACAGCCATCCCGCCTGGAGCATCGCCCAGTGGCTAACGACCGGCTTTCTCTGGTTCACCTGGCTGCAACAGGATTTCGCCAATATCTTCGTCTTCATGCCCCGCGAGGCGGTGCTGGACGCCAATGGCGAGGTGACTTCCATGGTGTTTGCACCGTTCACCGTCGTCGCCGGCGCCCTGATCATGGTCGCCATGATGGGCTATATCTTCAAAACGCGCGGCGGCGAGATCCAGAAGATCGTGACAACGAAAACCCACACAGTGGATGTGCGCGCAGCCACGATCGTCGACCTCATCTATGCCGTTGTGCTCTACTATTTCAAAGAGCTGAACGATGTGCCGATGAGCACCACGTGGGTGTTCCTGGGCCTGCTCGCCGGGCGGGAGTTGGCCATCTCCTTCGTCACGGATTTGCGCGAACGGGGTGCGGCCGCTCTCGATGTCGGTTCGGACGCGGGCCGGGCCCTGATCGGGCTTGTCATCTCGGTGGTGCTGGCCATCGGCATGCCGTGGGCGGCCTATGGAGAGATGCCGCGTTTCTTCGGTCTGGGTGGCTGATACGGGGTTGATCTGCGCTGGCTTCGGCGGCGGGTGCCACTGGTGCACCGAGGCGGTATTCCAATCCTTGCGCGGTGTTCGAACGGTCGAGCAGGGATTTATCCGGTCCGAACCGCCCCATGACACGTGGTCGGAAGCGATCATCGCCCATTTCGAACCTGCACTGATCGGCCTGGATACTCTGATCGCCGTACATGTTCGCACCCATGCGGCAACGTCAAACCATACACTGCGCGGCAAATATCGCAGCGCCGTCTATACGTTCGATGACGCGCAAACCGAAAACGCCAGGACGCACCTCGCGCAGGAAGCGCAGAACTTCGAGGAGACATTGGTCACACAGGCCTTACCCTTTCAGAGCTTCAAAGCTTCAGATGAGCGGTTCCAGAACTATTACGCCACACGGCCCGACCGCCCGTTCTGCGCCACCTATATCGATCCGAAACTGGCAGAAATCCGGCTGTGTTTCTCAGATTATGCCGCCACATGAACACGTCGGCACATCTGATCGTCGCTTCCGCCGTTCTCAGCCGCAGGGACGCTCCAGTCCGCAATCGTTGGATCATCTTGGGCGCTCTGTTGCCCGATCTCTGGATCTTTGTGTTCTTCGCCTGGGCCGGGGGCGTTCAGGGCCTGCCGGGGGAGACGATCTGGAACGAAACCTACTGGCGTGAGCCGTGGCAGACAATTGGCGCCGCGTTCAATTCCCTTCCCCTCGCGACCCTGATCGTGGCTGCCGGGCTCGCAGCAAAACGGACCTGGTTGACCGTCTTCGGCCTTGCCATGACCTCTCACATTGCCCTGGATTTGCCGCTGCATGGCGATGATGCGCATCGTCATTTTTGGCCACTAACAGACTGGCGGTTCATCTCGCCAGTGTCTTATTGGGATCCGGCAGCAAATGGCCGTTGGGGCAATCTGATCGAGCTGGGTGTTGTGATTGCAGGTAGCGCCATCTTGTGGCGCCGGTTTCCGCGGATTTGGGTGCGCAGCCTGTTGGGCATCTCCGTGGCTGCCAGCCTCGTCATGGCCATGGTCTACTGGTTTATGCCGCTGAGCGCCGGACCGTAACCCAGCACAAAGGCAATCACTTTGTCTTCCGGCATCTCGCAAGGTTTGAGGCGATACACCCCGCCCGCGAGATATAGGTTGAAGCTGACATGGTCGGCGCCGCCCAGCGCTTCTCCGTATAGCTTCACGCGCTTGCCATCCGCGGAACGCTCAACCGTCACACCCCAGGCATCGCCGCAATGGTCGCCGCGGGAAAAGCCGGTGGGAAGATGGGTAAGAGCTTGAAGGAACGCTTCAAACCTTTCGGCGTCAGCCACCGCACGTCTCTGCGATCCGGCGCGCCGTGGCGGTGACGCTGAGATTCACCGGCGTGTCTTGTGACCCGGTCCACCCTTCGGCCACCAGACGGCCGGCTTGCTCACCCACGGTAATCTGACCGCTCAATTCGCCCTTGATATCGCCGGTGCAAGCAAGTTGAAAACTATAGCCCGCCTCAATCGGAGACGCCGTAACCAGTGCGCAGCCCGGCGCAATCGAAGCGGCAGCCTCAGACAGGTTGTAGGCGTTGTCGCCGGCCTCGAAACACTCATCACCGGTATCGCTCAGCGTGGCAGGGCCCATGCGCGCAGTGCCTTCATAGCTCCATTTGCCCGGTGAAAACGTCACCGATTGAGCAAGCGCGGCGGGCGCGCAAGCCACGGTTAAAGCTATAGCAACGATACGGATCATGGACATCTCCCCTATGAATGAGGAGATGGAGCTGAATCGTGGCCAAAGCGCGGCGATCACGTCTTGAATCGCAGCCAGTCATTGTGACGTCCCGCGGCAAATACGAGGTCATCCTGCGGAATAGAACAGTGGCGCATGGCCAACTCGCGGATCTCGGTTTCCCGCTGTCCAAGCGACTGACTGTCCCGAAGGTTCACATGGGTCGTTTTCGGCTTTGAAAACAGACCAGTTTTAGTGGTCATGGCCTTCATAGCGGCGGGTGATTTGAAGCCCTGAAACAGAACGCCTCGCAGCTGCGCCCTGAAGTCATAGCGATAGACGTCATCACCGCCATAGGAGAGTGCGACACGGCCCGTCCAATCGATGTCGAAGTGATGTGGGGTAGCGGATGCATGGAACGTCAGATCGTGTCCAGCGACGGCGTCGTGCCCCTGAATATAGCAGTGGAAGGCATGGGAATCGAAGTCGATAAAGGGTGCATTTGGGTCGATTGGATCAAGTTCGAATTGCCGACCAGCCAGCCAGTTCAGATCGAAGAGGGCACCATCGCCGCCGAGGCGCGGCCCAGCATTCGTTTCAATGCTGCACCGATGGTAATTGCCCCAAACGATATGAGATTTCCAGCTGCTGCGATCGATGCCCCGGTCAATCTCGTGGTCTTCCTCTTCATAGGCCGCGTCCCGCGCTGCCTCATCCATCTCAGCATCGTAGTCTTCGGACTCGATACGAAGATGCAGATGCAGGCCAGGCTGCGCCCAATCACGTCCTTCACCCGCGAAGATACCCCAAAGCTCAGCGGTCTTGATCGCATGCCCGTCCGGCCAGGGATTCCCGGGAAACCAGATTCGGCCGGAGGGTTCTGCCATGGGCTCTAGTTCCTTGACTTGTCCACAAGACGGTCATTCTGAGCCCAGTGCATCATGCCGCGCAGTTTCTCTCCCACCTCTTCAATCGGATGCTCATTGAGGCGGGCGCGGGTGGCATGGAAGCTTGGTGCGCCGGCCTGGTTTTCCAACACCCAGTCGCGGGCGAACTTACCGGACTGGATATCCTCCAACACCGCCTTCATCGCCTTCTTGCTCTCCTCGGCGATCACGCGCGGGCCGGAGACATATTCGCCATACTCGGCCGTATTGGAGATCGAGTAATTCATGTTGGCAATGCCGCCCTCATAGATGAGATCCACGATCAGCTTGGTCTCGTGCAGGCATTCGAAATAGGCCATTTCCGGGCTGTAGCCGGCCTCGACCAGAGTCTCATATCCCGCCTTGATCAGCTCAACGATACCGCCACACAGCACGGCTTGTTCGCCAAACAGGTCGGTCTCGGTTTCTTCGCGAAAATTGGTTTCGATCACCCCGGCGCGGGTGTTGCCGATGGCTTTGGAATAAGACAAGGCCACCTCGCGCGCCGTTCCGGTTGCGTCCTGGTGGATGGCGACAAGTCCCGGCAAGCCAAAGCCCATCTGGTACTGCGCACGCAGTGTGTGGCCGGGGCCTTTCGGGGCGGAAAGGGACACATCCACACCCGCTGGCGGACGAATGAGATTGTAGTGAATATTGAAGCCATGGCCGAACATGATGTGCTGGCCATCGCGGACATGGGGCTCGATCTCATTGGCCCAGAGCACGGCCTGCTTTTCGTCAGGCACCAGGATCATCACAACGTCGCCCCACTTTGTGGCCTCGGCGGGCGTCATCACGGTCAGGCCTTCGGCTTCAGCTTTCGCGCGGCTGGAAGAGGTCTCCTGCAGGCCGACCACAATCTCTTCCACGCCGCTGTCGCGGGCGTTCAGCACATGGGCGTGCCCCTGGCTACCATAACCGATGACGGCGACTTTTTTCGCCTTGATGTCTTTGAGGTCAGCGTCCTGCTCATAGAAGATGTTCATGTCGTTGTACTCCGTGACACGGGGGAAAGATCAGGTCCGGCCGATGTGGCACGGACAGCTGGATGGGGTTTGGCAAGGCCGGACATTTCAAGCAAGCGGGCATGTGCCGGACAGACACCCTTCAGCACGAGCTGGCGACCGTCGGATTCCAATCTACTGATCAACAGAGAGAGGGCACCGAGCCCGGCGCTGTCCAGCGCGCCAATTCGAGAAATGTCGACCAGTGGGGCGCGCATACCCTCGCTTGACTTCAAGATGAGAGTCGGAAACCGCGCCGCCTCGGCGCCGCTACAGTCGCCGGACACCTCTATCTGGGCGCCATGGCGCTCCACGATCAAGGGCGCGCCGGTACCGGGTTGGCCTTCCAATGCCGCTTGCATCGCACGCAGGCGTTTGAAGATAAGCGACAACAAGCCCGTGCCATCTGACCAGTAGCGTTTGAACAAGGCCGGTTCAGCGCCAATCCGCCACAGCCATTCCAGGCCCAGCTTGGCGATCCAGCTCGGCGCACGCGGGATTGTGCCGGCCACAAAGTCCACGACTGCGCCGAGATGGGCAATTACGGGCGCACTGATCCGGGATTGGTTGGCTTCAATCCAGGACTGGCCTTTCGCCGCGCCCAGCGACACCAATACGAAATCGGGCCGGGCAGCATTGATCGTGTTGATCATCACCGGCGCCGACATGTCAGGCACGCTGCCATAACCAGGGTTGAGCGCGCCGCAGCCAATACATCCGCCGTCTTCCGCGTTCAGCACGGCGCAGGCCTTTTCCGCCGCGCCATCGCGGCCACCAAAGAAAAACACCCGGATGGGCGCTTCCGCCCCGCGTTTCTGGCGAAGCCGGTCGAAGAGATCAGAACCGGCCACGCGCTCTTTGATCGGCGCGCCGAGCTTTCGCGCAAGCCAGACGATGGGCGCGCCATCGGCCAGGCTCAAATCGGCATCGCGCACCTGACGCATGGCACCAGGATCCTTCAGTGCGCGCATCAGCCAATTCAGGTTGGGCGTTACAAATGACAGCGGCACACGCGTTTTCACAGCCTCGCGCACTCGGGCTTCTGCCTCATCCAGCGTGACGGCATCAATCGGCAAGCCGAACACGGACCAGACCGAACGCGCCGGGATGGAAACAGCGGCCAGACTCACCCCGCATCCTTCCCGCGTTTGATGGAAAGCACGCCCGTGCGGGACACTTCCACCAGGCCAAGTGGCACCATCAGGTCCAGGAACTGGTCGATCTTGTCACTGGTGCCGGTGATCTCGAAGACGAAGCTCTCAGACGTAGTGTCGATGACATTGGCGCGGAAAATCTCCGCCATCCGCAGGGCTTCGACCCTGTCGCCACCAGTGCCGGCCACTTTGACGAGCGCAAGCTCGCGCTCCACACCCCGTTTGGATTTGGTGATGTCCACCACCTGATCGACGGGCACCAGGCGCAGCAGCTGGGCCTCGATCTGCACAAGCGTGTGGGCGGTACCACGCGTGACGATTGTGATGCGCGAGCGGTGCCGAGACCGATCGACTTCCGCCACGGTGAGGCTTTCAATGTTGAACCCGCGCGCCGAAAACAGCCCGACCACCCGGGCCAGGACGCCGGGTTCATTGTCCACCATAACGGCCAGCGTGCGGCGCTCTTCAGTGCCATCATCATGGGTCATATCATAAGCGGATGCCGGGGCGTTGGGCTGGCTCATTCAGATGGGTCCTTTGAGAAATTGTGCTGAGCGTGGAGCAAGGCCTTACGCGTCTCTGCGTTGATCCGCTGGCTCCAACCTGCGCCTGTATCCTTAAGAATTCCGGGGCGTCGCGTGTCGAAGACAATGGCCAGTTCACCTGCGCGGTCCAGGGATTCAGACCGCACACGCTCTGACTGGTCGGTATAGCGCTCGATCACTTCATCGAGATGGCTTGGGTCCAGATGGGCCTGCAACTCCGACACAAATTGCCGACGGCATTCGGTGATAAACCCTGCGCTATCTTCGCCGGAAACGCCGTCCTCACCGATCCGGCGAGTCTCGTGACAGGCGAAGATGAGCATATCCAGAATGGGCGGCCGCGCGCCGCGATACGCACTTTCCTTGTTTGTACTATCCCCGTGCGGATCAAGATTGGGGAAGAACAGCCGGCCACGATCTGCCAATGCAGACAGTTGGCTGGCAAGCTTCAGCTTATCGGTTTGCAAGTCGGCGACGCTGCTCTGACGCGACAAGGCCAAGGCGCTGGCGGCGCTCATGGCATCAATGGCTTCGCTGCCCCAAACCAGGCTCGCGCCATCTATCTTATGTCGTAACTCCAGTTCCTGAAGCTTTCGCTGGCGCCGCGTTTCAACGCGCGCGATGACCGCGCTTACAAGGGCGACCATTGCCGAAACGACGGCAATCATGACATCCGAATTGGATTGCAACCAGTTCATGACTGTATCTGTTTCCATGGTCTTCCCCAACGTCCACGACATGCCTTCTTGCCATGTCAGGTGTGGGGACGGCAACGCCGCGTCCGCAAGGATCAGCCCAAAGACTTACCGTGATGAGCCGCCAGGCGCAGCGCCGGGCGTTCATTGACCGGGGCTTCCTGGGAAAACCGCTGGGCGAAGGTCAGGCCGGGGCGAGCGGACCGGGTCTGGGCGGGCGCCGGTCCGGCCATGGTGAGTCCCAATGGCGGACGGTCACTGGCGGGCGTTTTCACAAGTCTCAACATTCTACACCAGCCTCTTTCCGGCGTCGTCAATTTCATCACCCTGGATTTCCGACAGGATCATGTCGTTATGGGCCGCCCCGGACGGGATCATCGGAAGGCAGTTCTCCGCCTTCTCAACCCGGCAATCGAAGATAACCGGCCCGTTATGGTCGATCATGTCCATGATTTTTCCGTCAAGCTCGCGAGGATCGTCACAAATGATTCCTTTTGCGCCATAAGCCTCGGCCAGTTTCACAAAATCAGGCAGCGCATCGGAATAGGAATGGCTGTAGCGCTCACCATGCAGCAGCTCCTGCCACTGGCGCACCATGCCCATCCACTCATTGTTGAGGATGAACACCTTGATCGGCAGATTGTGCTGAACAGCGGTGGACATTTCCTGCAACACCATCTGCACGCTGGCTTCACCGGCGATGTCGATCACCAGCGAATCACGATGGGCCGCCTGGATGCCCACAGCTGCCGGAAGGCCATAGCCCATCGTGCCAAGCCCGCCGGAGGTCATCCAACGGTTCGGCTCTTCAAAATGAAAATGCTGGGCTGCCCACATCTGGTGCTGGCCAACCTCGGTGGAGATATAGGTCTCGCGATCCTTGGTCAGTTCATACAACCTTGCGATGGCGTGTTGGGGTTTGATGGTGTCCTTGCTTTCGCCATATCGAAAGCAATCACGCGCGCGCCAGGTGTCGATCTCGGCTTTCCAGCCTTTCAGTGACGGCGTCTTCGGGCGTCTTTCACTCCAGCCATCGAGCAATGCGTCCAGCGCCTGCTCGCAATCGGCCACAATTGGCACATCGACGCGGATCACCTTGTTGATCGAGGACGGATCGATATCGATGTGGATCTTCTTCGAGCCGGGCGAAAACGCATCGATACGACCGGTCACACGGTCATCGAAGCGCGCTCCGACGCAGATCATCAGATCGCAATCATGCATGGCATTGTTGGCCTCATACGCGCCGTGCATGCCCAGCATGCCGAGCCAATCGGTATGGCTGGCGGGAAATGCGCCCAGGCCCATCAAGGTGGACGTGACTGGAAATCCGGTCGCCTCTTGCAGGGCGCGCAGCAACTTCGCGGCGCGCGGGCCGGAGTTGATCACCCCACCGCCGGTATAGAACACCGGACGCTTGGCTTTCACCATCAGGTCCAGCGCCTGGGAAATACGGTCAGGCTCCGGCACGGTGCGCGGGCGGTAGGTTTGGCGAACAACGTCGTCCTTCTCCACCCATTTGCCCGACGCGAACTGGATATCCTTGGGAATGTCCACAACGACGGGACCCGGGCGTCCACTGGTGGCCACCAGGAACGCTTCATGGAGCGTGCGAGCCAAATCATTCACGTCGGTGACGAGGTAATTGTGTTTGGCGCAGCACCGCGTGATTCCCACCGTATCGCACTCTTGGAAGGCGTCGGTTCCGATGAGGTGTGTCGGCACCTGACCAGTGATCACCACCATAGGGATGGAGTCCATCATGGCGTCGGTGATCGGGGTCACCATATTGGTGGCACCGGGTCCGGACGTGACGAGCGCAACACCCGGCATCCCGGTCGAGCGGGCATAGCCTTCAGCCGCATGGCCAGCGCCCTGTTCATGGCGCACCAGGATGTGGCGGATGGCGGGCTCTGAAAACAGGGCATCATAAATCGGCAGCACGGCGCCGCCCGGATAACCGAACATGACCTCGACACCCTGGGCCTTTAGGACATCGATGACGATTTGCGCGCCGGTGCGCGTGTCGTCTGTCTTCGTCTTGGCAGGGCGGGTTTTGGTTTTGGTGGTCATCGGTCTGTCTTGAGTTGAGTTGGCGACGGTGTTGAAACGAAAAAGGGTCTCCGATGGAGACCCTTGTATGCTTGCGCCCGCGACTAGCTTCTATGGCCAGTCACGGACGCCTAATAACGAGTACGATGCTGCTACGCATTGCGGTAGTTCTCTCCCATTGGCCCTTAGAATATCTTGCCCTTTAACTGGGGTCAATCTCCCTATAGAGGGCAAAAATCACCTTTTTTCGATCGCTCAGTTCCATGGTCGGAATGCGAGTCCAGAACGGAAACTGCCGCCCGATCCAGGTGAACTGGCGCTTGGCATAGCGGCGCGTATCGCGCTTGGCCTGTTCGGCGGCAAATTCTGCGCTGATCTCTCCACTTATGAATTTGGCGAGCCAGGGCATGCCGTGGGCTTTCAAGGCCGGGAGTTCGGGATCGAGCGAACGCGCCACCAGGGCGCGCGCCTCTTCCATGGCCCCTTGCATCATCATACCCTCAAAGCGGCGGTCAATCCGCGCATAGAGCCGCGCACGCGGCGGGGTCAGCGCGAGGCCGAGATACTCGCCTTCGCCCAAGAGCGGCGGTGTTCTTGCGCCCTGGAAGCTGGAAAACGCTTTACCGGTGGCAAGCCAGACCGCATAGGCGCGCGACAAACGCTGGCGATCATTGGCGCCTAGTCGTTCGGCTGAGTCCGCGTCTACCGCTGCCAATCGCGCGCGCAGGCCTTCAGTACCTTCCGTGGCTAAAATCGCTCGCACATCGGCGCGAATATCCTCTGGCACTGGTGGAATCTCGCTGAGCCCAGCCGTTAACGCCAGAAAATACAGGCCCGTCCCGCCCGTAAATATCGCCCGTTTGCCCTCGCGCTCCAGCCGACGCAGAACCTTCTCGACCGCTTTAAGCCACGCACCTGTGGAGTACCGGTCGCCGGCATCGACATGACCAAACAGATGGTGCGGGGCACGGCTCATCTCATCGGCGCTGGGCCGCGCCGTCAGCACGTTCAAATCGCCATAGACCTGCATGGAGTCGGCATTGATGATCTCGCCGTTCAGGGCCTCGGCAAGGTCAATTGACAATTGGGTCTTGCCGCTGGCGGTGGGACCGTGGATGAGAAGCGCAGGATACATCCAACAGAGTTGTATGCCGCTGCAGCACGACTTGAAAGGGTAAGAATACTGATGATTCAAGACGCCGCATCAAACACCCAGCATACCGTCATCGCGGTGGCGACCACCATCAACCCGGCCATCCATACGCAGCTGGAACAGCTTGTGCGCGCGGCCTTGCTTGATGCCGCTGGCCGAGAATTGAACATGCGCGATCTCTGCCCTTCGAGGGAAGATTTTGCCCTTTGCGCCGATTTGCCCCTTTCGGGCCAGGCAGCGAGCGACCTTCGCGCCACGCTTTCAAACGCCCTTCAAGGACAAGTCGATGTGGCGGTCGTGCCGACAGCCGCGACGCGCAAACGCCTTCTGATTTGCGACATGGACTCCACCGTGATCGGTCAGGAGTGCCTCGATGAATTGGCAGACTTTGCTGGCAGGAAATCAGAGGTGTCCGCGATCACGGAACGCGCCATGGCGGGCGAACTGGAATTCGACGGCGCGCTGACCGAACGGGTTGCCATGCTGGCCGGGCTCGAACTGTCAGCTCTGCAGGCCTGCTTTGAGGAACGAATCAGCCTGAATGCTGGTGCACGCACGCTGGTCGCCACGATGAAAGCCCATGGGGCGCGGGCAGTGCTGGTCTCTGGAGGGTTCACATTCTTCACTGGCCGGGTGGCCGAGGCCGCCGGGTTCGAGGCCCATCGCGGCAACACGTTGATTGATGATGGCGCGGCACTGACCGGCAAGGTGGGTCAGCCAATTCTGGGGCGCGAAGCCAAGCTGACAGCCCTGGAGGACGAAATCACGGCCCTCAAGCTCGCCGCATCCGACGTGCTCGCCATGGGCGACGGCGCTAATGATCTGGCCATGATCGAAGCGGCGGGCCTCGGCGTCGCCTACCGCGCCAAACCGGTCGTCGCCGCGGCCTCAGACGCCGCAATCGACATAAGTGATCTCACCGCGGCGTTGTATTTCCAGGGGTATGAAAGACGAGAATTCGAGATGAGGTTCTAGCCATGCAACGACGGATATTGGGCCTTATACTGGCAAGCTTCGTATCACTTTCAGCGTGCGATGAGGTTGTGTATGAAGTCTATGAAGACATACCCACTGCTCAGGCAGATCAAATGATGGCCAAGGGTTGGCTGCCTGAGTGGATACCGAAAGACGCAACCAACATCCATTTACGCTTCGATCTTGATACCAACGCCAGATCCATCAGCTTCACCCACGGAAATTCATATGACGAACGATGGCCTCGGCTTTGTGCGCCTGCGCGACGCGAAATCGTATCAAAGCCGCGATTGCGAACGCGACTGTTTCCCAGGTCAATCCAAAACATGGAAGGGGTGCAGGATTGCGTCGATCTGTTCGCCGTCCGGGATCGACACGGAAGTGTTCACATGTGGGCCAACTCAACAGGTCTTGTAGACAAGACGAATTATCCTTGATTCCGTTCGAAGCTGAATTTCACTCCGACCGATAATCTTCTAGCTCACCGCGTCCAGTTCGATCGACACAAACACGGTGAAGCCGCCACCGCCGCCACGCCAGACCTGCATGAGCAGCGGCGTATCGGGATTGGCGCGGGCCGTTTCCATGGCCTGGACGGCATCATCGACGCTGGACACGGTATCAAAGCCCATCTCCAGGATCACATCACCCTTTTGAAGCTGGCCAAAGCTTGGTCCGCGCGGGCTGACCGAATTGACCAGAACACCGTCAATATCCGACGGCACGCCATAGCGGCGGCGCGCGGTGGGGTCGATAGACGCAAACTCCACCCCCAGGGCATTGTCGGTTACCGGGCTTTCCGGGATGTCGATATCTTCTTCCTCTTCCCGGCCCGTATCGAGTTCGCCAAGCGTAACATTGAGCGTGCGGGCCCGGCGGTCGCGGATGATCTCCACATCAACCGCGGTGTCCACGCCAGCATCCGCCACGATCCGTGTGAGCGCGCGGACATCTTCCACCACCTCGCCATTAAAAGTGCGGATCAGATCCCCGGTCTGAAGGCCGGCTTCTGCGGCAGGGCCGTCTTCATCGAGGCGCGTTACAATCACGCCCGCATCATCGGAAACGCCATAGGCACGGGCGATCCCATCATCAATGCCCTGCACAGAGACGCCCAGCCAGCCACGACGCAGCTCACCAAACTCGATCAACTGGTCAGCAATGTTGCGCACCATGTTGGAGGGAATGGCAAAGCCGATGCCGACCGATCCACCGGTCGGCGAGATGATCGCTGTGTTCACGCCCACCACTTCGCCACCCAGCGTAAACAGCGGCCCACCGGAATTGCCGCGGTTGATGGCCGCGTCGGTTTGGATGAAATCGTCATAGCGCCCGCCCGTGTTACGGTTGCGCGCGGAAATGATCCCGGCGGAGACCGATCCGCCAAACCCGAACGGATTACCAATGGCCATCACCCAGTCACCGACCTCGGCGCTTTCGCTGTCGGCAAACTCCACGAAAGGCATGTCGCTGGACGTCAGCAGACGTAGCACAGCGACATCGGTTTCGGGGTCTGTGCCAACCAGCTCGGCCTCGATTTCGGTTCCGTCCGAAAAGACCGCGGTGATTTCGTCGGCGTTTTCAATGACGTGATTGTTGGTGATGACGAGCCCATCAGCGCTGATCACGAACCCAGAGCCGAGGGAGCCCTCCTGGCGGAACCCGTCATCATCGCGCCCAAAGAATGGATTGAACCGCTCCAGCGGCGCACCGTTTTCGAATTGGGGCAACCCGCTGGCAACAGTCTGGCGGGTCGTGATGTTTACCACCGCCGGCATCAGGCGGCGAGCCAGATCAGAGAAGCTTTCGGGCGTCTCACCCATATCCATCCGTTCAACACTGTCGGTCAGCGATTGGGCGCCTGCGGGCGCAGCAACAGCCAGGACAGCGGCGCTCAACAGGCTGGCGGCCCAGGCAGACTTAAGGCGGATGGTCATTCAGTCGGCTCCTTCAATGGCGCAGCGCCTCACCTCTCGCGCGCCAGTTCTGCGGAAGACTATGGCGCTTCTATGGGCGCTTGCAATGTGTCAGCTGAAGCGGATCGCCACATAGATAAGAACAGCGCCCAATGCAGCTGTCCAGATACCGCTGGAGCGGATGTCTGGCGGGGACAATCGCGCGGCCCAGTCCAGGAACCGTTTCATCTCATCTGGAAAGACCGCATAGGCCGCACCTTCGATAAGGAACCACAAGCCAAACGCAGCGAGAAACACCGTCCAGATTGGATAATCCATGCGGTCAGATCCAAGTCTAAATGGAAAAAGGGCGCCGCCAAACTTTGACAGCGCCCTTGATCGGTTGGTCGACTAGTTGCGCCCCGATTGGGCCGCTTCAGTCGAGAAGATATCGCAGACACCAAGATTGTTCGGGTCCACGATGATGCGCGTGCCCGACAAGATCGAGCGTTCGCACGCAATCAGGGAGCGGTAGAAGCGGAAGAAGTTCGGATCAGCATTATAGGCATCAGCATAGATCTCGTTGCGTCGGGCATCGCCCTCACCGCGAATGATCTCTGACTGCTCACGAGCCTGCGCTTCGATGACCGTGGCCTCGCGTTCCGCGGTGGCACGAATGAGGCGCGCGGCCTCTTCGCCCTCAGCGCGGATACGCTCAGCTTCCTGTTGCCGGGCCGTCTGCATCCGAACGAAGATGCCATCTTCGATTTCTGTCGGCAGGTCCGCCTGGCGAATCCGTACATCGATAATCACCAGGCCGGTCTGGGCCAGATTATCGTTCACGGTGTCACGGATCCGGGCCATGAGTTCCGCGCGTTGTCCGGAAATGATCTCCGGCACAGGCACATCGCCCAGCGCTTCCCGAATGGCGGATTCAGTAAACCGTTCCAGCTGTTGAGCCGCGCCGGCTTCATCGCGAAGACTGGTGTAGAACTGGAGCGGGTCATTGATCCGCCAGCGCACAAAGCTGTCCACCACGAGGCGGCGCTGGTCAGACGCCAAAACGTTGATATCTGCCAGGTTGAGGCCGAGATTCTTACGGTCCAGCGTCACAACCTGCTGAACCAGCGGGGTTTTGAAGTACAGACCGGCTTCGTCTGTGCCGGGCACGTTGCGAACCGTCACCGGCTCACCAAGCTGAAGCACAATGGCCTGCTGGTCCTGGCGAACCGTGTAGAACGAGTTCAGGATCACGACGACGGCCACAACAATCAGGGCGCCAATCAGAAGGGTGAATGTTCTCATCGATCTGTCCTCCTATTGAACCCGGTTGAGCGGCAGGTAAGGCACCGCGCCGGAATCGCTGTCGAGAATGGTCTTTTCGGCATTTCCGAGGACCTTTTCCATGGTTTCCAGATACATCCGCTCTCGCGTGACCTGCGGCGCCTGGCGATACTCGTTGTAGATCGAGGTAAAGCGCGCGGCTTCACCCGATGCATCGGCAATTACCTGCTCTCGATACCCTTCGGCCTGTTGCAGAATGATCTGCGCCTGACCACGGGCTTCAGGAACGATCTGATTTGCAAACCGCGTAGCCTGGTTGATGTTGGCCGCAGCATCCTGCTCGGCCCGGTTCACGTCGTTAAACGCTTCGATCACCTGTTGGGGCGGGTCAGACCGGGCAATCTGAACGTCGATGATGTCGATCCCTGCGCGATATTCATCCAGCAACGCTTGCACTTGGTCTTGCACTTCGCTCTGAACGACATCCCGCTCGGTCGTGATGACGTTCTGCAGGGCCGATTTGCCAACCACTTCGCGCATCACAGACTCTGCCACCATTTGCACGGCGGCTTCAGGCTCTTTCACGTTGAGGATATAGTCTTCGGGGTTTGCCGGACGGACTTTCCAGAACACGGAGAACTGAATGTCGACGATGTTCTCGTCTTCGGTGATCATCAGGCTCTCATCGCGCGAGCCACCAATGTTGATCTGGCGCTGCTCCTGCACGTCCACCAGTTCGTGGGTCTCGATCGGCACTGGCAGGTGAACCCGCAGGCCCGGAGGCAAATTGGTCTTGTGCTCACCAAATCGGAAGATCACGGCTTGTTCGCCGGGCTGAACGACAACAACACCGGTCGCAAGCCAGGCAAGTAGTGCCACAAGGGCAACCACGATAAAGCCGAACGGGCCGAATCCACGGCCTACACCGCGGCCTTTGCCGCCGCCTCCGCCGCCGACGCGGCGAAACCGTTCCTGCATGCGGCGCATCTGCTCTTCGAGGTCGGGGCCACCGCCGCCGCCTCCGCTGCCGCCACCACCGCCTGGGCGGTTCCAGGGCGATCCGCCATTGCCGTTTCCGCCGGACCCTCCAGATCCACCAGAGCCCCAGGGGCCTCCAGCTGAGTGGGGCGCGTCGCCTCCATTTTCATCCTTCCAGGGCATCTATGGCCGTCTCCTTGCGTGTAGTTTGAGTGTGAAAGTGTTGGGATTTGATGGGGTTGATCTCTATGTGGTCCATGAAGACCCCTCCATCAAGGCGGTAAGCAGGACCAAACATGCTGCGCGGCAAACGCAAATCCCCCGAAGCCCTGGCAAAAGATGTCGAAACGGCGCTGGGATCGCCCGTCTGGCTGCAGGGTGTGACCGTCAATGCCGATGGGCGTGCGGTGCTGGTGATCGAGGCTGACCCGGGCGATCTGACGCGCTTTGAAGCGCTGAGAATGGAGGCCGAAAGCACCGCCCGGTCGGTTAAAGGGATCACTGAGGCCGATGCCGTATTGACCGCAACCACCCCGCCGCCAGCGCCCCGACCCACATCGATTCCGTTGACGCCATCGCCGCCCACCAGCACTCGCCGGGTAAAAAAAGGCGCGCGTCTGTCTGATGATGCGCTCGGCCAGGGTCAGGTCGGCGCGCCGCTTTCAAGCATAGATCCTATCGCCGGAATCAAGCGCATTCTTGTGATTGCCAGCGCCAAGGGCGGGGTTGGCAAGTCAACCGTGGCGGTAAATCTGGCGGCTGCGATGGCCAAGGTTGGCATGAAAGTCGGACTGCTGGACGCCGACATTTATGGCCCGTCCATTCCCACCATGCTTGGCACGGCCGACGCCCACCCGGCCACCACCGCGAATGACAAACTCGCGCCTGTTGAGGCCCATGGACTGAAAACCCTGTCGATTGGCTATCTGTCCGATCCAGACGCGCCGATGATCTGGCGCGGACCGATCGTCATGTCGGCGATTACGCAAATGCTGAACGATGCCGCATGGGGCAGCGACAGCGAACCGTTGGACGTGTTGATCATCGACACACCGCCCGGCACCGGCGATGCCCAACTCACCCTGGCCCAGCGTATGCCGGTCACAGCCGCGATTCTTGTCACAACGCCCCAGGAAGTGGCATTGGCAGATGTACGACGCGGCGCCGCAATGTTTGCCAAAACCCATGTGCCCGTGCTGGGCGTGGTCGAGACAATGAGCTGGTTTGAGGATCCCGCGGGCGGGCGCCACCATTTGATGGGCGAAGGCGGCGGCGTGCGAATGGCGGCTGCGCTGGGGCTGCCCCTGCTTGCCCAATTGCCAATGCTTCAGGCGATCCGCGAGGGCGGCGATGTGGGCACGCCCGCTGCGTTCACGGATGGGGCGGCTGGCCAACTTTTCAACACGCTGGCACACCAAACGGCCATCGCCCTAGATCAGCTCGACACGCTTCCACCGCCCGAAATCGTGTTCGAGGACTGAACAGAAAACGCCCCCGGGCCAAGAGCCGAGGGCGCTTTTTCAATGACGTCGGTGATCGACTAGAGGTCTGAACCACCCCAAAGCACGGAAAATGCCTCGCAGTGCACCAACACGGAACCAAAGTCGGCAAGGTTCACACCGGCCGGCACCTCGTACTCCTGCACACCGCGGGTTTTCACCAGTTCACCGAGCAGGATGGAGCCGTCGGTCGCATTGTTGCCGGTGGCGGTGTCGATGGAGTTGGGGGAGAGGAAGATTTTCAGGTCCGGGCCGTTGGACGCGCGGAAATCGTCAGAGAACTGGATGAAGGTGGACCCGTCACGCTCAATCACGGTGTAGCTACCGCGCAAGGTCTTGTTCTTGCGAACAAAGTCGCCAGAGGGCAGTTCGGCTGTGGCGGCAATCGTGGTCAGCGTGTCCGCTGATGCGGTTATGGCGGCTGCCGGGGCAGCAATCATGGCGATGGCGATGGCGGCGGATTTAAAAAGGCGCATGGGTCTCACTCCAGTTTGCGATGGCGTCCCGTCCTGGGCACAACCAGCAGATGGATGAGAGACCGCGCACATACCAATAACGTGTTTTCACGGACAAGTGTGAGGTCTGTGAGGGCTAATTGGATAGAGCGGGCGCCAGCTGTCCAGCATGCGATGAAATGCTTCCTGCGCCGAGGCAGACGACCATGGCGCCCGGCTTGGCGCGCGCCCGAATCGCGTCGGGCAAGCCCTCCAGATCCTCCAGCACTGCCACGCCGCGATGGCCATGGCGGCGGATCGAGGCCACCAGCGTTTCGTGGCTGATGCCCGGCATCGGCTCTTCGCCAGCGGCATAGACGGGAGAGATCAACACGTCGTCGGCGGCATCGAAACAGGTGCTGAACGGCTCAAACAGATCGGCCAGCCGGGAGTAACGATGCGGCTGGTGCACCGCGATCAGCTGGCCGGAACCCACCATCGCCCGCGCCGCCTTCAGCACCGCCTCGATCTCAACCGGATGGTGGCCATAATCATCGATAATCCGAACTGGCTCTTGTCCTTCAACAGCACGCCACTCGCCCACCGCGGTGAAGCGCCGTTTCACCCCGCCGAAGCTTGCCAATGCCGAGCGCACCTGGTCATGGCTGGCGCCCAACTCCAGCGCCACGGTGATCGCCGCCAGGGCGTTCTGGACATTATGCTCGCCCGCCATGGGCAAGGTGAGGCGTTCAATCATGACCGGCTGCGCAGAGCCGGGCCGGCGCAGCGCAACATCGAAATGAGAGCCAGACAGGTCTGTCTTCAGGTTCACCGCGCGCACATCAGCCTGGCGATTGAACCCATAAGTGATCCTTCGCCGATCCGTGACGCGCGCGGCGAGCGCTTTGACTTCAGGATGGTCGGTGCACAGCACGGCAAAGCCATAAAACGGCGTGTTCTCAACGAACGTGTCAAACGCGTCGCGAAGCGCGTCCATGCTGCCATAATGGTCCATATGTTCGGCGTCGATATTGGTAACCACGGCGCAGGTCGGCGAGAGCTTCGTAAACGTGCCGTCGCTCTCATCGGCCTCGACCACCATCCACTCTCCTGCCCCGGCTTTGGCATTGGAGCCATAGGCGTTGACGATACCGCCATTGATCACGGTGGGGTCGATGCCAGAGCCATCGAGCAGCGCGGCAACCATGCTGGTCGTGGTGGTCTTGCCATGGGTGCCGGCGATACAGACCGTCCATTTCAGGCGCACCAGTTCGGCCAACATGTTTGAGCGGCGCACCACGGGAATGCCGGCGGCGCGCGCGGCAATCACTTCTGCATTGTCCGGCTTGATCGCGGTGGAAATGACCACGGCGCCAGCGCCGGCAACGTTTTCAGGCGCGTGGCCGATATGGATGGTGGCGCCCTTGGCTCGCAAGCGCTCGACAATCTCGCTGTCGCGGATGTCTGAGCCCTGCACATCATAGCCAAGCGTCATCATCACTTCAGCAATGCCTGACATTCCGATGCCGCCAATACCGACAAGGTGGGCCGGGCCAAGATCAAAAGGGGAAGGATTTCGCATAAGCACGCGTTGAAGCGCGATCAGGCGACGCTCGCAAGCCCCGCCACCCGCTCTGCCACATTCGCCAGGTCCGTTGCCGCTGTGACGGTGCCCACAGATTTGGCGGCTTCGGCGCGTTTTGTGAGGTCTTCAGGATCACTCAAACGGACGGCCAGCAATTCGCCAATCAGGTTTGGATAGAGGTTATCTTCCATCAGCAAATCCGCCGCGCCGACATCTGTCAGCGCGGCGGCATTGGCGGTCTGGTGGTCGTCCATGGCGATTTTCAGCGGGATCAGAATCGACGGACGCCCCACGGTGGCCAGTTCGGTCACCGTGCCGGCGCCCGACCGTGCAATCACGAAATGGGCCGCCGCCAGACGCTCTGCCATATTATTGAAAAACGTGTCGATATCGGCGGTTACGCCCGCATTGGCGTAGAGCTTTACCACATCTACAACTTGTTCTTCACGCACCTGCTGAACCACGGTGAGGCGCGATCTGATATCATCGGGCAAGTGATTGCAAATGGCCAGCGGCAGAGCTTCACCGAGGATGCGCGAGCCCTGACTGCCGCCCGTGATCAGAAGGTTCAACGGGCCATTTGCATCAGGAAAAGGCCGGTCTCGCACCGCCACGATGGGCGCGCGCACCGGATTGCCGAGGGGCACATGGTCTGCGCCGCCGGGCAATTTATCAAGCCGCGTAAATCCGCTTGCCACCACGGCGGCATGGCCCGCAAAGCGTCGGTTCACGCGGCCGAGGACGGCGTTCTGTTCATGGATGATCAGCGGGATGCCTTCACGCCGTCCTGCCGCGAGCGCGGGAAAGGCAGGGTAGCCACCAAATCCCGCCACCAGCGCCGGGCGAAACTCCCGCATCCTGGCGCGGGCCTGGCTGACCCCAGCATTCAGCTTTATCGCCGTGCCAGGCAACGTCCAGGGTTTGCGCAGGTTTGGGCTGGCCGCGTTCACTTCCAATTTCCAGTCGGCGGGGAAGTTGGCGCCGTATTTCAAACCCCGATCATCGCTGATCAGACCCACTTGCCAACCCCGCGAACGCATTTCTTCCGCAAAGCTGGCAGCGGGAAACATGTGTCCCCCCGTTCCGCCAGCTCCAATCACCACCAAGGGGGAAGGCTCAGCCATATCGTCTCCGATCGAGGGTGGGCCGGCGCACAAGCGCCAGAGCCAACCCCAAGGTCAGCGCAGTGCCGATCAGCGATGAACCGCCATAGGATACGAACGGCAGCGTCATCCCTTTCGGCGGGATCAAAGCGACATTTACACCGATGTTTATGACCGTTTGCAGGCCGAAAAGCGCAAAAAGTCCGCTCGCCGACGCCCGCGCAAACGGATCATCCACCTTGGACGCCAGCATCAAGCCGCGAAGGGCGATGAAGGCGAAGAAGCCCAGCAGAACGAGCGCGGCGATAAAGCCGTACTCCTCCACCATCACGGCAAACACGAAATCAGTATGGGCATCCGGCAGGCTGGTCTTCACCAGCCCCTCGCCCGGCCCGGCGCCGAAAAACCCACCGCGGGCAATGGCCTCAGCCGCCTTGTCGATCTGGTAGGTGTCATAGGCACTGGGGTCGAGGAAGCTGTTCACGCGATAGCGCACATGGGGAAACGCGGCATATAGAATGCCCGCAAGCGCAGTTCCACCACCCATGAAGATCGCCGCCCAGCGCAACGGCAACCCGGACACAAAGAACACCGCCATGAACGCAGCGGTCAGCAGCACAGCCTGGCCAACATCTGGCTGAATGAGCAACAGCCCCATCGTGGCCGCATAGAGGCTGAACGCCAAAATGGTCCACGGCCCATCGGGGTAGTATTGGCGTTGCGCCAGCAACCAGCCAGACAAGACGATCAATGCAGGCTTCACCATTTCGCTGGGCTGCAGGGAAAACCCGGCCAGCCGAATCCAGCGCTGGGCGCCCTTGGCCTCATGACCAAAAAGAATGATCACGGCCATGAGCGCGAGCGCCAGAATGAACACAAACGCCGCTGCGCGCCGTGCCAGATGCCGGTCCAGAATAGATGCCCCCATCAACAGGACAAACGCCCCGGAGACGAATACGCTTTGGCGCAGAACGAAGTGATAGGTGTCATAACCCAGCCGTTCAGCGGCAGGCGGCCCCGCGGCGAGCGACATTAAAAGGCCGATGCCCATCAGGCTGACAGCCGCAAACAGGATCGGCCAATCGACAGTCCGACGCCACTCAGTGGTCCAGGACAAATCGGCCCGAGACAGGCCGGGCGCGGCCAATCCGGTCATGCGCCCTCCATCACGGCCGGCTCATCCAGTCTCTGCACGGCCATTTTGAACGCTTCTCCGCGCGCTTCGAAACTCACGAACTGGTCGAAACTGGCACAGGCTGGCGAAAGAATGATCACGGATTTGACGCCGCGATCCTGGCTGGCGTCCTGATAGGCCGCTCGCACAGCCGAATCCAGCGTGCCGCATTTGCGCACAGGCGCCTTCCCCTTCAGGGTTTGTGCGAATGTGTCTTCGGCTTCACCGATCAGATAAGCGCGCTCAACCTTGTGGAAATACGGCTCCAGCGGCGCAATGCCTTCGGCTTTCGCCTGCCCGCCAGCGATCCAGTACACGCGGTCATAGGCCTTGAGCGCCTGCTCGGCCGCCTGGGCATTGGTGGCCTTGCTGTCATTGATGAACTGTACGCCATCGAGATCAGCAACCATTTCGAGCCGGTGAGGCAGTCCGGGGAACGTCTCGATGCCTTCAGCGATTTGCGCGCTGTCGAGGCCGAGCGCACGGCAGGCTGCATACGCCGCAGCGGCGTTTTGATGATTGTGGCGCCCCGGCATCGCGAGCGCTCGGCTGAGGTCGGCCACTTTGCGGGCCTTGCCCGAGAGGCTGTCGAACAGATGGGCTTCTACGGATGAGACGCCTTTACCAAGGGCAAATTCCGAAGATACCTGCCAGACCCGGGACGGGCTCCGTTTCAGTTCCATGGACAGCGACTGGCCATAAACATCGTCGATGCCGACAATCGCCGTATCGCCGGGGCCCTGACCGGCGAAAATTCGCTTCTTGGCGGCGAGATATCCGTCCATGCCACCATGGCGATCAAGGTGGTCGGGCGACAGGTTCAGGAACACAGCCACGTCACAGCGCAAGGATTTCACGAGATCGAGTTGATACGATGACAGCTCCAGCACATAGACTGCATTGGCGTGCAGCGGCGCCATATCCAGCACACCGGTGCCGATATTGCCGCCCACGCGGGCGTCCATACCCGCCTGCTTAAGGATATGCCCGATCAACGCTGTGGTTGTCGATTTGCCATTGGTGCCAGTGATGCCGATCACTTTGGGGCGTCCGCGCTCTGGCAAGGCCTGAACTGCGCGGGCAAACAGTTCCATATCACCGACCACCGGCACATTCATGGCCTCTGCCATGCGGACAATCCGGTGCGGTTGCGGGAAACGATAGGGTACGCCCGGCGCAAGCACCAGAGCAGCAAAGTGCTGCCAGTCACGCTTGTTGATATCGCTGAGCACCACTCCGGCCGCTTCCGCCTTGGTGCGGGTCTCCACGTTATCATCCCAGGCATGCACGCGCGCACCGCCCGCCGTCAGCGCACGCGCCGCCGCCAGGCCTGAACGGCCCAGGCCGAATACGGCAACATCGCGCCCGGAATATTCGGTGACGGGGATCATAGCGCGGCGCGTTACCTCAGCTTCAAGGTCGCCAGACCGGCGAGAGAGAACAGGACAGAAAGAATCCAGAAGCGCACAACCACCCGGGTCTCAGGCCAGTTTTTCTTCTGGAAATGATGGTGCAGCGGGGCCATTGCGAAGATGCGTTTTCCCTCACCGGTGAGTTTTCGAGTGATCTTGAACCAGGAGACCTGAAGGATGACCGACAGGGCCTCCAGCACGAACAGTCCGCCTATCACGACCAGCGCAAACTCGTGCTTCACCGCAACGGCTACCACGCCCAAAAGTGCGCCGAGGCCAAGCGATCCGGTGTCGCCCATAAACACCTGCGCCGGATAGGCGTTGAACCACAAAAAGCCCATGCCCGCGCCAATCATTGCGCCAAGGATTACGGCAATTTCGCCAGTACCAGGCGCAAACTGAATGCCGAGATAGCCTGCGAAAATGAAGTTACCGGTCAGATACGCAATCAGGGCATAAGAAGCACTGGCAAACATCATCGGCACAATCGCAAGACCATCGAGCCCGTCGGTGAAGTTCACCGCATTGGCGGACCCAACGATGACGAACATGCCGAACAGGATGAACACCACGCCCAAGGGCAGGAAATAGTCATTGATAAAAGGCACGGCGATACCGCCGGAAAATGCCTGGTCGTTGGGTTCAACGGATGTGACGGGTGCCAGCGCAGCGATCTGCTCGGCCAGAGGGTTCAGCACACCCCAGTCGGCATGGCCGATCGGAGTATGGGCGCCGTGAAGCCCCATAATAAAGGCCACAGCCAGCCCAGCGACCAGAAACTCTGCCAGCAACCTCACGCGGGCCGACACACCTGCATCGGTCTGCTTGGCCACTTTGGCGGCGTCATCGAGATAGCCGATGAAGGCAAAGCTCGCGGTGACGAACAAGATCACCCAGGAATAGGGATTCGACAGGTTGGCCCACAGCAGCGCGGCGACGAATAATCCGAGCCATATGATGAAACCGCCCATGGTCGGCGTGCCCCGTTTGGCCATCTGGTCTTCAAAGGACAGGTCACGAATGGGCTGGCCCTGACCTTGACGGCGGCGCAGGGCATTGATGATCGGGCCGCCGAGCAAGGCAGCCATCAAGAACGCGGTCACCACCGCTCCGCCAGCGCGAAACGTGATGTAGTTCAGGAGGTTGAACACCCCCTGGTCGCTTGCCAGAAACTCATACAGCATGGTTACCCCCGGCTGTGCTTTCTGCACCGCCTTGTTCTTGGTCAGAGTAGACAGCGCTCCACTCGCGCAACGCCTCTGCCAATTTACCCATCCCGGAGGCATTCGAGCCTTTGATCAAGAGGATGTCGCCATCCATTAATAAATTTTTCACTGTTTCCGTCAGCTCGCCGGCGCGGTCTGCAAATCCAGCGATTCTGTGTGGTGGAAGGGCATCACGCAAATGCGCCATACCGGCGCCGGCCAAGACAATTTGCTCCGCACACGCATCAGTTATAGGCTCCACAAGCTGTGCGTGTGCCGCGGCCGATCCCTCGCCGATTTCCATCATTTCACCCAAGGCCAGAATGCGGCGACCGGCCGGTCGTGCAGCAAGGGCCGCCATGGCCGCGCGCATGCTTTCAGGGTTCGCATTATAGGAATCATCGATCAGCAGCGAAGTACCGCCGCCCGGTAGATATAGTGTTTCCGCTGTGCCGCGACCGGGCGGCGGGCCAAATCCCGACAACGCCTCCGCTGCATCCTGAACCGAGATACCGGTCAGTGTTGCCATCAGCAGGGCAGCCGCCGCATTCAGCCCCCAATGGTCTCCAACCGCTTCCAGACGCACATCTGCGCGCTGGCCCGCGATATCGATCAGACAGCGCGTAAAACTGCCGCCGCTGGTGATCTCCAGTACGCGCGCCGTCGCACCTTCGCCGGTTCCAAAGCTTTCCACTGTGGCCGTGGGACACATTTCGCGTCCACGGTCAGCCAGCACATCGCGGAACGCATCGTCTTCCGGCACGATAATAGTGCCACTGGCTTCCAGCCCGGCGAAAATGTCGGACTTCTCGTTTGCCACCCCCTCTATTGAGCCGACACCCTCAAGGTGCGCCGGCGCGATCTTGGTAATCAGGGCATGATGGGGTCGAACAAGGCGCGAGCGGGGCGCGATTTCACCCGGCGTGCTCATGCCGATCTCGAATATCGCGCGTTCGGTCACTTGGGGCATGCGCGCCAGGGTCAACGGGACGCCCCAATGATTGTTGAAGCTCTTTTCCGGCCAATGAGCGGGGCCCGCGGCTGCAAAAATACGCGCCACCATTTCCTTGACGCTCGTTTTGCCGACAGACCCCGTGACGGCTGTGCGCACGGCGCTGGACCGGGCGCGCGCGCCCACGGCGAGGCTCTCAAGTGCACCAATTACATCGTCAACCTTGAGAAACGGACCGCGGGCTTCGACATCCCGGCTCACCAAAGCGCCCGTTGCACCAGCCTCAAAAGCAGCGGGTGCAAAATCGTGCCCGTCTCGCTGGTCTTGCAGGGCCACAAACAGATCACCGGGCTTCAGGCTGCGCGTATCGATGGACAGACCCGAACAGGCAAATGGCGCGCTGGCGGCACCGCCGGTGACGGTCTCCAAATCGTGAGAGGTCCAAAGCGTTTCAGACACGGGCCACCTCCTTCAGCGCGTTCTGCACCTCGCTTTGATCGGAAAACGGAATGATCTCGCCGCCAACAATCTGACCGGTTTCATGGCCCTTTCCGGCGATCAGAAGCGTGTCACCGGGCTGAAGCTGCGCAATGCCGGCCGCGATGGCTTCAGCCCGGTCACCAATTGTGGTGGCGTCCGGGGCGCCTCGCAGAATCGCGTTTCGGATGGCCTCAGGGTCTTCACTGCGCGGATTGTCGTCCGTGATGATCACGGCGTCGGCCTGGCGGGCTGCCACTTCACCCATAAGCGGGCGTTTGAGCGCATCACGGTCGCCGCCACACCCAAACACCACCACCAACCGGCCAGCGGTATGGGGACGCGCGGCGCGAAGCAAGGTGTCAAGTCCATCCGGCGTGTGTGCATAATCGACAAAAATGGCACCGCCACCAGCGGTCTCACCTACGAATTCCAGTCGGCCCTTGACCGGCTCGAGCTTAGAAAGCGCATCTGCCACACTGCTGAAATCATCGTTGAGCGACAGGGCCACGCCGGCGGCGGTGAGCGCATTGATCGCCTGGAACTCGCCGATCAATGGCAGGTCAACCTTGTGTTCTTCGCCGCGCCATTTGAGCAAGAGGGACTGGCCGGTGGCGCGCGGCATCAATTCGGCAAGCTTGAGATCGCGCCCGCGCCAGCCCACCGAAACAATTCGCAACCCAGCTTCCACCGCCGCGCTTTCAAACGCCTCACAATAAGGACTGTCGGCATTGACGACCGCAGGAATGCCTTTGCGCGCCAATTCCCTGAACAAACGTCGTTTCGCCTCAAGATAGGCGTCCATGGTGGGGTGATAATCCAGATGATCCTGAGTGAAATTGGTAAACGCCACCGCCGCGAGATTGACGCTGTCCATCCGGCGCTGTTCCAGCCCATGGGAGCTGGCCTCCATGGCCAAATGACTGACGCCCTGGCGCGCCAGAAACGAAAGCGTCTCGTGAATTGCGACCGGGTCGGGCGTTGTGTGGCCCAGATCAATCGTCCCTCCGGGCGCAATGGCGCCGAGCGTGCCGAGCGAGGCAGCAGGCTCGCCCAGTGACGCCCAGATCTGGCGCAGGAAATCGACGCTGGAGCTTTTGCCGTTGGTGCCGGTAATTGCAGCCACTGTAGCGGGTGCGCCAGCGTAATACCTCGCTGCAGCCACAGACAGCGCAGAGCGCACATCGTCGACCCGAACCAGCGCTGCTTCGCCGGTCTCAACCGGCCGGTCCGTGAGGATTGCGACGGCTCCCGCAGCGACCGCTTGTGGCACGAAATCGAGGCCGTCGGCGGCCACGCCCGCGATCGCAGCAAAGACAAAGCCGGGCCGCACCTTGCGGCTGTCAGCGGTGATGCCCGTCACCGTTGCGGCAGGCACATTGCGGGCGTTTCCAAACAGGTCGTTGAGGGTCATAGCGTGCTCCGTGAGTCGGGTTCGGAGCGGCCCTGGAGTCTCAAGGCTGGCGTATCGAATTTCGGTGCGATGCCTAGAATAGGCGCCACACGCTCGATCACCCGGCCCGCCGTCGGCGCAGCATTCCACGCCGCAGTTGACCCGCCCGTCACTCCACCCGCCGTCTCCGCAGCGGTCTTGGGGTTATCGAGCACAATCAATAGGGCGTATTCAGGGCGATCTGCGGGAAAGATCGCCGCAAAACTGTTGACGTTTTCCGTCTCGCTATAGCCACCGGCGATCGGCTTTTCTGCCGTGCCGGTTTTTCCGGCCACCCGATAACCCGCTACTTCAGCCTGCGCGCCGGTTCCGGTCACCACAGCTTCTCGCAGCATGGCCAGCACGAGATCAGACGTTGGGGCAGACAAGACGCGACGTGGCTGCGGGCGTCGGCGTTCATCCAAAATCAGGGCGGGCGGCACGTATTCACCTTGATTGGCGAGTACGCCATAGGCCGACAGGAACGAGACGGGAGAGACCGCAATGCCGTGGCCGTAGCTCACGGTCGCGGAGGAGAGCTCGTCCCATTCAGCCGGCAAAAGCGGGGCGGCGCTGCCGGACAGTTCTATCGGAGAGCGCTCAAACAAGCCCAGCTCGCCCAAAAACTCACGCAGGCGGCGCACGCCGGCCAGAACAGACACCTTCACCGTGCCGATGTTGGAGCTTTCCGAAATGATCGTCGTCGCGGTCACGCGGCCATTGATCGGATGGGTGTCGGTGATCTCACGGCCGCGAATGGTCAGCGGGTCAGAAACATCAAACGTATCGGCGGGGTGGAGCACACCGGAATCGAGCGCCAGGGCCACAGTGAGCGGCTTGAACACCGAGCCAAGCTCGTAAACCGCAGTGCTCGCGCGATTGAGGCGCGCCGGATCATCGACATCCAGTTCACGGGCTCGGTTCGGATTGATTGGCGGCCAGCTGGCGACCGCCAACACTTCGCCGGTGCGGGTATGCATCAACAGGCCGGCTCCACCTTCAATGTCGTGAATTGCGGCTGCCGCCGCGAGCTCTGCCTCCACGGCAAACTGAACACCGGCATGGAGCGTCAACTGCAGAGGGTCTTCGCCTTCGCGCAAACGCTCATCCTGTGAAAACTCAACGCCCGACAGCCCGTTGCCATCCACCCCGGCATATCCCAACGCATGTCCAGCCAGCGTGCCGCGTGGATAGGCCCGGCGCAGCTCGCGGCGAAATCCCAGACCTTCAAGGCCCAACTCAAACACCGCCTGGCGCTGGCGCGGGGTCAACTGACGGCGGACCCAGACAAAGGCCCGGTCGCGATTGGATAACCGCGCAGCCAAACCCGAAACGTCCAGGTCCTGAAACACTTCCGCCAAGGCAGCCGCCGTCTCATCGGCATCCCAGATGGCGCGAGGATCAGCAAACAGGGAATAGACCTCAACGGAGGTTGCGAGCAGCTCACCATTGCGGTCGACTATGTCGGCCCGGCGCGCTTCAGCCTGGAAAACGTCAGCACGCACTGCAGAGACCTCGCCTGGCTGCAGGGCAAGGTTGGCGCCTTTACCCAGGATCGCAACAAAAGCCGCGATCAGCGCTACAGAGATCATTTGCACGCGTATCGGCGCGCCGCGCTCAGCAAGGAACATGTTCCGGACCCGGGTCATGGTTGCGCCTCCGCGTCCAGGCGGGAGTCCAGATCGTCGGGATGGACAAACTGGTCGGCGCGCGGCGGCGCCATCCCAAGTTCGCGGCGAGCATATTCCTCGATCCATTCCCGGCGGACCATGTGAGACAATTCAGCTTCCAGCAGGACCAACCGGCGCTCTGCCTCAGCGATCTCAACCTCGACGGCAGCGATCTCAGCGCGTGCATCGCGGGCACCGTATTTGGCCCGGTAAAGCCCGACAATCAGCACCGCAATGACCACCAGCCCGAAGATGAACGCGCGCTTGCTCATGCCGCAACCTCCAGATCCGATAGCGGTGGCAAGTTCAGCCCGGTGCTCACTGGCGCGGCCCAGGCCGGCGCTTCGGTGCGCTGTGCAGCGCGCAAACGCGACGAGCGCGAGCGCGGATTCTCGGCGATCTCGGCCTCAGACGGCTCAATGGCCTTGCGTGTGATAAGATGAAAGCTCGGCTCAGGCGCGCTTTTAATGCCCGGCATATGGCGCGATCCAGCGCCCCGAAGACCGCCGCGCTCGCGCAGCGCCAACTTGACCATCCGATCTTCCAGGGAGTGGAAGGTTACAATGACGAGCCGACCGCCGGGCCGAAGAATGTGCTCGGCCGCCATCAAGGCCCGCGCCAGCTCGCCCAGTTCGTCATTCACATACATGCGAATGGCCTGAAACGCCCGGGTGGCCGGATGGGTGCGCGACCCACGGCGTCCGCCAAGCGTGTTTGAGATCAGATCCGCCAGGTCAAGCGTTCCTGTGAAGACGCGCTCTGACCGGCGCTGGCAGATGGCCCGCGCGATCCGGCGGGCCTGTTTCTCGTCTCCGAGTCGGAAAATGATGTCAGACAGCGCTTTTTCGGGCAGCTGGTTCACCGCGTCTGCCGCGCTCGGCCCTGCCTGGCCCATCCGCATGTCGAGCGGGCCGTCCTTCTGGAAGGAAAACCCGCGCTCAGCCTCATCAATCTGGAAAGATGATACGCCAAGATCGAGGACAACACCGTCAACGCGATCGAATCCGGCGCCTTCAACGACGGCTTGCATATCGCCAAACCGACCGAGCAGCGGCACGAGGCGAGGCTCCGCTATCGCCGCGGCTTCAGCGCGCGCGATCGCGTCCAGGTCGCGGTCGATGCCCAGCACCTGACATTCAGCCGCTGCGAGTATCGCGCGGGCATAGCCGCCCCCGCCATAGGTGCCATCGACGATCACCTCGCCATCAGCCGGTTTCAGATAGGTTACAATTTCAGCGCACAGAACCGGAAGATGGGCCATTACATCTCCCCCTCACCGTAACGACGAATGCCCGGCACACCGCCAGCGGCAACCGCATCATCGTAAGGCGCGGCGAGAGCATCAAGAATGGCCTCGTCTTCGCTGGAGGCATCCACTTCAGTCAGGAAGGCCTCATAGGCATCAGGCGCCCAGATCTGAAAACTGTCCATGGCGCCAACCCAGATCAGCCGATCGGTAATTCCAACGGCGTCCAGCAATGGTTCGGGAACCTTGATGCGGCCAGGATCATCCATTTTCAGATCCGCCGCGCGCGAGATGATCGCAGCGGTCAACATGCGGCGGCGCTTTGAGTGCGGCGCAAGGCGCGAAATCGTCTGCTGGTAGACAGCCATCAGCTCTTCGCCGCCGCCTTCAAGGCAACCCAAGCCGCCCAGCGCCGGCCACAGAAAGATCCGGCTCCCCCCACCGAGGGTCGAGCGGAAGGGTGCAGGCACGCTGACCCGGCCTTTCGCATCAATTGCACCCTCATAGGTGGAGACAAACACGTCCCGCCCATCCTCATCAGCCAAATGGAAATACCCTACTATTGATTGGGCTAACATGGGACAGCATGGGCGCCAATGGGAAACCGTAGAATGAACATGGGCAAATGCATCGACCCATGTGAATACACCCGGAACAGGTGCGGACATTCCCCGAACAGGGCCTTCGAGCCGCACGAAGCCGCCCTGTGGATTTTAAGTTTTCATAAATATTTACAGAGCGTTAAAAGGTACTTAACGCCCCATCTCGGAAATTCCATGGGAATTCCACAGGTGTTGCGCGAACGCCTCAACCGCCAAAAAGGTCCAGCCCGCTCAAGACGATGTTGCGGTGACGGGTTCTCGGGCAGGCGGCGCGCTCTCATCCCGGCCCACATTCAATCGCGGTGTTGCTGCAGGAAGCCAGATGCCGAAGGCTGACCCCTCACCGGGTATGCTCTCGACAATAACACCGCCGCGATGGCGCGCCATGGCGTGCTTGACGATCGCCAGCCCAAGACCGGTGCCGGTAACGCCAGCACCGCGACTTTCATCAACGCGATAGAAGCGCTGGCCCAATCGGGCAAGGTGCTGCTGATCAATGCCAGGGCCTTTATCAGCCACACGCAACCAGAGCGCAGCCCCCGACGTCCGTGCGGGCGCAGAGAGGATGGAGATGCGTCGTGCAGGCGCCCATTGGCGACCCGCCTGACGTTGGGCCTCTTCCATGGAGTTTGCCCGCCCCCAACTCACATCGATCGACGACGGCGTTTCTGTGTATTTCAACGCGTTGGAAATCAGATTGAGCGCGACTTGTGTCACTTCATCGGCATCGGCAACCGCGTCCATCTGGTCGATCGGGCCGTTTGCCTCGATCACCATACCCCGATCGTCGGCGAGCGGGGTGAGCGCTTCGATCGCAATCGCGAACAGGTCGGCGACATTCTCCACCGTTTCGGGAATGCTATGCTCACGAAATTCGATCTTCGAGAGAGACAATAAGTCGGCAATCAAACGCTTCATCCGCTCGGTCTGGTCGAACATGATGTCGATGAACCGGTCCCAATTGTCGCGATCGTTGCGAGCGGGCCCGCGCATCGTCTCGAGAAAGCCTGCAACACTTGTCAGCGGCGTGCTGAGCTCATGGCTGGCATTGGCCAGAAAATCAGCGCGCGCCTTCTCAGCCCGGCGAAGCGCGGTGTGATCTTCCATCAAGATGAGCGCACTATCAGAATCGACATTAAGCGGTGTGATATGGACGATCCAAAGCTGATCGGATGCGCCCGTGATCGGCAACTCCAGGCGTGCAGGCTCTCGAGCGGGCGATAAAGCATGCTCGAGCGCGGTTAGGAACTTCGGCTGGCGCAGCACGCTGGCGGCAAAAATGCGCTGGTCGCGCCGCAGCTTGAACGCCTCGCGTGCCGGACCGTTAGCAAAACGGATACGCCCATCCTGGCCAACATCGAGCACGGGCACAGGCAGCGCTTCCAGCAGGATCGGCAAGATCGGATCCACCGTATCGCCGCGTCCCCGGGCCGACGTCTGCTCGATGCGGCCCATTGACGGTTCGCTTTGCGAAGATCCGACATAGTAAGCCATGGCGGCGGCCGTCAGCACGATCACCGCAGTGATCGCCTCGACCCAGCCAAGAGCCCCTGACAAGGCAAGAATAAAGAACACACAATTGGCGATGCCGGCCACAACGCTGACATCCCGCCCGCTGCGGCCTGTTTTTGGCGCGCGGTCTGGTGTAGAACTGTCATCAGACATGACGCCCTCTTAACGCAACTCAGCGCCTGCGCCCAAGAGAAGAGTCTTTGTTTCGACGGAGCGGTCCGATTGGCGCGTTGTTGCGTAAACCCAACACGCCCAAAAAACCGTGAATATAGTGGGTTTATCATTATTGATTTTCGATAATTCTTCGTTGACTCTCAATGTTGATGATCGTAACCCACACTGGGCAAAGGGATTTGAAGTACGGCATGAAAACCGAAACAGCCATTCTAAGCGCGGCGCTTCTTACGGGATGCGCATCCTTCGAAGCCTTCCAGGAGGGTAAATTTGAGGCGTTTCCAATTGCGCCCGATGCGCCCGACGCGTGGGCCGCCGCCGGTGTAGCAGGAGAGGCGGAAACCGGCGACTGGCTTTCAGGCTTCAATGACCCGACCATGGCGACCCTGGTGAACGAGGCGCTTGAGAACAATTACACCCTGGCAGCGCAGGTCGCGACGGTGCGCGCCGCAGCCGCTGACGCCCTGGCCGAACGCGGCAACCTGCTGCCCTTCATCAGCGGCTCTGTAAACGCGGGCGGAAACCGCTCGGTTTTCGAAAACACGTTTGGCGATGCGGTCGAAAACGACTCCGCCACATTGGGCCTTGGCATCAATGCAAGCTGGGAGGCCGATCTCTGGGGCCGTCTGGCCCGCGGTGTCGATATTGCCGACACGGAGGCCTTCATAGCCGAGGCCGACCTAGAAGCCGCCCGCTTGTCGGTCGCCACACAAACGGCCATTGCATGGATCAATCTGAATGCCGCCATCGCGCTGGAGCGGGTGGCACAGGACACGTTTGAAGCACGCACCCGCGTGACGGAGCTCACCGAACGGCGCTTTGCCCGCGGACTTTCAACGGCGCTGGATGTGCGCACGGCACGCAGCGCGCTGGCCGGCGCGGAAGCCTCCATCGCCTTCCGGCAGCAGGCCACCGGCGAAGCCGCCCGCCGGTTGGAAGTTCTGCTTGGCCGCTATCCGTCCGCCGAGATTGATGCGCCATCCACGCTGCCGATGCTGGCGCCGATTGAGAGAACCTCAAGCCCCACGCTTTTGCTGTCGCGGCGCCCGGACATTGCGTCTGCGGAGGCGCGCGTGATCCAGGCAGGCCTGCGCGCGGAACAGGCACGCCTGGCCCTGTTCCCCAGCCTCAACATTACATCTAGTATCAGCACCAGCTCGTCAGATGACTTCGCCCAGGCGTTTGACCCGGCCTTTATCGCCGCCCAAGCCATCGGCAGCCTTACCCAGCCCCTTTATGCGGGCGGTCAGTTGCGCGCGCGGGCAGACGGCTTTGTCGAGCGCGCCGAAATCGCATTGGCCAATTATGCAAATTCAGCGCTGGTGGCCTGGCGAGAGGTGGAAGATGCCCTTGCCGCGGACATGTTCCTGGCCACCCAGGAACGTGCCCAGGCGCGCGCACTGGAAGAAGCGGCCTTTGCGGAAGAGCTGGCTGAGCGCCAGTATCAGAATGGTCTGGTCTCGATCTTTAACCTGATCGACGCCCAGACGCGGCGACTGGACGCTGAGGCAAGCCTGGTGAGTGCTAGGTCCAACCGTGCCACAAATCGTGTTGAATATTACCTTGCCCTTGGCGGTGGCCTGCCCATCTCAGATGCAGTGACATCCTCTAGTGCCGGTCGGACCGGCGGGAGCCCTACTCCATGAACCGCATACTGAGCCTTGTCGTCGCCATCGGCTTGCCGATCGGCATTCTGATCGTCCTCGGTGTCGGATCGATGATGACTTTGAGCGCGCTCGCGCCCCAACCGGTGGAAAACGAGGAGTTGCCGCCGGGATTGGCTGTCTTTGCCGAAGAGATCCTGGCCGGCGACCTCACTCTGGCCGTCGATGCGCAGGGCGAAGTACAGCCAAAACGCGAGATCATTGTGTCTCCTCAAATTTCCGGCCGGATCGCTTTTGTCTCGCCAGACTTTATTGATGGCGGCTTCATCCGTCGCGGGCAGGTTCTCGTGCGGCTTGAAAACGCGGACTATGAACTATCCGTGACGCGTGCGCGCTCAAGCGTGGCATCCGCGGAACAGCGCCTTGCCCGAGAGCGGGCCGAAGCTGAAATAGCGCTGCAGGATCTGGAACAGCTCGGCATCGAAGATGCCAGCCCGTTGGCCCGGCGTGAGCCGCAGCTGGCCGAGGCCCAGGCCTCTCTGGACGGCGCGGCCGCTCAGCTAGCTGAAGCAGAACTGGCGCTTCGCCGCACCGCAATCATCGCTCCCTTTTCCGGACGGGTTTGGGAACGCAGCGCCGACATCGGCCAGTTTGCCTCCCCCGGACAGTCGCTCGGGCGGATTTTCGCAACCGATGTTGTGGAAGTCGCCCTGCCGCTCAATGACGAAGAAATTGGCCGCATCGGTCTGCCACTGGCTTTTGCAGCATCGGCAGACACACCAGGACCTGAGGTGACATTCTCCGCCCGTGTTGCCGGGGTGGAGAGAAACTGGGTCGGCACGCTTGTGCGCACAGGCGCCGCGCTGGATCCGCGCTCTCGCACGATCACCGCGATTGCAGAATTGAACGACCCATATGGCGCAGGCGCCGACAATAACGTGCCTATGGCGCCAGGCCTGTTTGTGAACGCCAATATTCAAGGCGCCACAATTGAAGGCATCTCGATCGCGCCGCGCTCTGCACTGCGCGGCGATGACACCGTCTACATCGGCAATCCCAAGGAAGGCACCCTGTCCGTTCGCACCGTAGACGTGGTGTTCGCCGATGATACCGGCGCCTATATTCGCGGGGGGGTTGAGGCTGGCGAGCTTGCGGTTGTATCGCCCATCCAGGCCGCTTTTGACGGGATGCGGATCAAGGTTCTCGAGCGTACAAGCGATGGCACCGTGATCACCCACGAGCCTGAACCCGATGTCGCCGCCATCGCGGACGCCGGCGTTGAAGGTGATGGAGCAACCCAATGAACGGTATTGTTTCCTGGTTTGCGCGCAACGCGATTGCAGCCAACCTTTTGATGGCTGTCGCCTTTATCGGCGGCATCTTCAGTTTCTTCAGCCTTGAACGCGAAATGTTCCCGACGGTGGCCGTGGCCGGCGCTTCCGTTACCGTGGCCTGGCCCGATGCCTCGCCGACGGAAACAGAAGAACAACTGGTGGTCCGCATCGAAGAAGCGGTCGCCGATATTGATGGCATCGATCGCATCACCTCGATCGCCTATGATGGTGGCGGCACGGTGAACATTGCCGGTCGTGACGACATCGACATGGACAAGTTCATTGATGAGATCGAACGCCGCGTTCAGCAAATCAACAACCTCCCGCGATCCTCTTTCAGGCCCCAGGTCCAACAATGGGAACAGCGAAACTGGTATTTCGGCATGGCGCTTTATGGCGACGCCGAGCCACGGGAACTGAAACGCCTTGCGGAGCAGGTTCGCGACGATGTTGCCGCCCTGCCCGGCGGCCAATTGGCGCTGGTGCAAGGCACTTTGGCCGAAGAGGTCACCATCGAAGTGACCGAAGAGACCCTGCGTCGGTATGGAATTACCTTCAACGAAGTTGCCCAAGCTATCGCCAGTTCGTCACTGAATGCGTCAAGCGGCCAGATCCGCACTGACACCGGGAATGTGAGCATCGGCGCACGACAACTGGCTGACACAGCGGTCCAATTCGAACGCATTGTCGTCTCTCAAACCCCGGAAGGCGCAGTGATCCGCGTCAGCGATATCGCGAATGTTATCGATGGTTTCGTCGATGGCGATTTGTCCGCGCGCCATACCGGCAATTCGGCCGCATTCGTCATGGTGGTCGCGCCAGACGATATGTCCATCGTTGAGTATGCCGACGGCTTTAAGGATTACATCGAACGGGCCAATGATCCGGCAAATGGCATCCTGCCAGAGGCGATGAAGATCAATATTCTCTGGGACGATTCCGATGCATTCAAAGATCGGATGAGTACCATTGGCAGCTCTGCCCTGCTCGGCGGCATTCTCGTTCTGATCGTCCTGATCCTGTTCCTGCGCCCCATCGTGGCTTTCTGGGTGACTATCGGCATTTTCACCGCCTTCGCTGGCGGGATCATGCTGCTGCCTTTCTTCGGCGTCACGTTGAACATCCTGTCTTTGTTTGCCGTGCTTCTGGTAATCGGTGTGGTGGTCGATGACGCCATTATCGTGGGTGAAAACATCCACCGAGAGGTGGAAAGTGGCCGGCGCCAGGGGCTCGATGCCGCGATCATCGGAACGCAGATGGTGATGAAGCCGATCATTTTCGGCGTGTTGACCACAATTATCGCGTTCCTGCCTTGGGCGTTTCTGACCGGCCCGACGCGCGCTTTCACAGAGCAGATCACCTTTGTGGTTGTGGCCGCACTTGTTTTCTCCCTGATCGAGTGTCTTCTCATTCTGCCGGCGCACCTGGCGCACATGAAGCCACAGAACTTTGACGGTCCCGGCGGCGGTCTGATGAAGGTTCAGCGATCGATTGCTGACAGTCTTCTGTGGTTCGCCAACAATATCTACCGGCCTGTCCTCGAATTTGCCGTGCGGTTTCGCTATGCGACGGTGGCTATCTTTTTGTCACTGTTCATGGCTGCCGTCGGCCTGGTGAACAACAATTTCGTGCCGTTTGCCTTTATGCCCCGAATTGAAGCCGACCTTATTCAAGTCTCCATCGAGCTGCCAGACGGCACGCCCTTTGCCCGCACGGAGCAAGTGCGAGATCAGTTGGAGAATGGCATTCAGCTCCTGGTGGAAGATACCAAAAAGGAATATCCCGATATCGGCGGATTGGTCCGCGACAATTCCGTGGTCGCGTCCAACCGAAACATCAACGCTTGGATCGGCCTGGCTCCACCTGAAGAACGCCCGAAAACCGTCTCGTCCTCAGATCTGAGTGAGCAGCTGCGTGAACTGGTCGGTCCAATTCAGGATGCTGAAGACATCGAGTTTTCCGCAACGTTCAACCAGGATGATAGCGGCGTTCGGTTTTCCTTGAACCATCCCGACCTCGACTTGCTTCGACTGGCTGCTGAAGACGTCAAGACACAGCTTTCGAGCTATGCCACGACCTATGACATAAATGACAATCTCACATCTGCGGCCGAAGAGCTGCAAATCACGTTGAAACCCGGTGCTGAGTCCCTTGGCCTGACCCTGAACGATGTTACAAACCAGATCCGGGCTGCCTATGCCGGAATTGAGGTTCAGCGCCTGCCCCGTGAAGGGGATGATGTGCGCGTCATGGTGCGCCTGCCGGAAAGTGACCGCAATGATCTCGACGCGATCGGTGATCTTCGCATCCGCACCACCGATGGACGGCAAATTCCCGTCAGTCAGGTCGCAAACTTTGACTTCGCTCCGGGCATCAACCGCATTGTCCGTCGTGATCGAACGCGTTCTGTATCTGTGTTTGCAGAGCTGACCGACGATGTGCGCGGCCAGATCATCGGCGATATGGAGGCCAATTACTGGCCAGGGTTTGCGGACCGGTTCCCTGAGATCGAGCGCCAGAATTCAGGCGGCTTTGAGGACGAGCAGGACTTCTTCAACGAAGTGACCCGGTTCCTTTGGATCGCGCTTGGCGCAATGTACATCCTGCTCGCAATCGCATTCCGGTCCTACGCGCAGCCTCTGCTGCTGTTGACCGCGGTTCCGTTCGCTTATGCTGGCGCCGTGTTCGGACACCAGATTTCCGGCGTTGAGATGGCCATGTTCTCTTTCTTCGGCATCGCTGCGGCTGGCGGCGTGGTGATCAATGATAACCTCGTTCTGGTCGACTTTATCAACAGGCGACGAGACGAAGGTGCAGGCGCGGTGCAGGCCATCGTCGACGGGGGCGTCGCGCGGTTCCGGCCAATCCTCCTGACATCGGTCACGACCTTTGTTGGCGTCCTGCCACTGATCGCCGAACGCTCCGTTCAGGCCCAGTTCCTGAAGCCCATGGTCGTCTCGCTAGGGTCAGCTGTTATGTTTGCCTTGTTTGTGTCTCTTCTGATGGTCCCTGCGCTTTATGCCATCGGGGTGGAGATCGGCAGGATATTCCGCTGGAGCTGGGGCGGGCTCCCATATCGCCGCATTGGTGAAACCTACACCGGTGAAGCGGTGCTCGACGAAGACGAAATCATTGGCACGTCATCAGCTGGCGATCTGAAACCTGCCGAATAAGAACAATCGCCACTCGCCCTCCACCGCGCTCCAGGCTTAGGCGCAGGAGGATGCGATCAGTGTAAGCCAGGAGAACGAGGGAAACTATGAAGACGCTGTTATTGGGTGTCGCTGCGGTGGCACTGCTCACCGCATGCACAACGCCGACATCGGAAGAGATTGAGACTGCGACGGGCGCTGAAGTTGATGCGGTCGTTGAGGCTGCTGTGGACGTGGCAGAAGTCGTGCCAACCGTGCGGCGCAAGGTGGAAACCACATCGCCTGATGTCTGGGGGGACTGGGGCATCGATCTGGCAGTGCGCGACACAAGTGTGCGTCCGGGCGACAATTTCTTCATGCACGTGAATGGCGGCTGGTACGACAATTTTGAACTGCCCGATGACAAGACACGGTATGGCTCATTCGACCTGCTGCGTGAGAAGTCTGAACAGCAGATCCGCTTCATCATCGAAGACCTGGCCGCCGCAACCCCCTCCATTGATACGCCGGAAGGCAAGGTCGCGGCCATGTACAACGCGTATATGGACACCGATGCCATCAACGCGGCAGGCTTGGCGCCGGCCCAGCCCTATCTCGACAAAATTGCAGCGATCGAGACCCGCGAAGATCTGGCCCGTATCTTTGCAACCCCGGGCTTTGCCTCTCCCGTGAGCGGGTTCATCTGGGTCGATGCGAAAGATCCTGAAACCTACATCCCGCAAATGGGCCTGTCCGGTCTTGGCTTACCTGACCGCGACTACTACACCAAGACCGACGAGACATCGGTGGAGACGCGGGCGAAGTATGTTGAGCTTCTGACGTTCCTTCTGGAACAGGCCGGTTATGACGACCCCGTCACTGCGGCTGCCGACGTCATGAACCTGGAAACGAAGCTGGCCGCAACCCATTGGGACCGCGCCACAGCCCGCAACCGTGACCTGACCTACAACAAGCTGACCCGCGAAGACGTACTCGAACTCAGCACAGCTTTCCCAATGGCGGCTTTCCTCGATGAATACCAACTGGGCGCAGAGCAGAGCTTCCTCGTCTCGCAGATCCCACCGACCGAAGAAGAGCTGGAAAGCGCTGGTTTGACGGCGGAAACAGCTGCTGAAAAGCTCGGCCCGGGTGTTCCGGCATCGCTCGACATCGCGGCCACGGCCGATCTCGACACGTGGAAGGCCTATCTTACGGCGAATTTTCTGTCTGATTTCTCCGGCGTGCTGCCCAACGAGATCGACGAGGCCAGTTTTGCATTTTACGGCACGCAACTTAGCGGTACGCCTGAACAGCGCCCGCGTTGGAAACGCGCTGTCTCCACGGTTGAAGGCAACCTGGGTGAAGTGCTCGGCGCTGTGTTCGTCGAGCGGCATTTCCCGGAAGAGAACAAGGCCGCCATGGACGAGCTTGTTGTCAATCTTCGCGCGGCCATGGGGGCAAATCTTCAGTCCCTGACCTGGATGGGCGATGAAACCCGCGTCAAAGCCGACGAAAAGCTGGATAAGTTCAATCCGAAAATCGGCTATCCGGACAAATTCCTCAGCTATGAGACCATGGTGATTGGCGATGATGCGCTCGCCAATGCGATGGCCGCGCAATACTGGTCCCTGGAAGACAGTCTGAACCGGCTCGGCACTGATCCGGACCGGGATGAGTGGTTTATGACCCCGCAAACGGTCAATGCCTATTACAACCCGTCCTACAATGAGATCGTGTTCCCGGCGGCCATCCTGCAACCGCCCTTCTTCAACATCACCGCCGATCCGGCCGTGAATTATGGCGCCATTGGCGGCGTAATCGGACACGAAATCGGGCATGGGTTTGATGACCAGGGCGCACGGTTCAACGGCGATGGCGTGCTGACCAACTGGTGGTCCGAAACAGACCTGGACGCGTTTAGTGAGTTGGGCGACAAACTGGTGGCGCAGTACAATGGCTACTGTCCGGTTGACGAGGGTGAAACCTGCATCAATGGCCGCGCCAGTCTTGGCGAGAACATTGGCGATGTCGGCGGACTGTCCATGGCCTACAGCGCTTATCAGCTCAGCCTGGACACCAATGGCGATGGCGTGGTCAGCGCTGACGAGGAAGCTCCGGTGATCGACGGACTGACCGGCGACCAACGGTTCTTTATGGGGTGGGCCCAAGTCTGGCGCACCATGTACCGCGAAGAGTCCCTGCGCCGGCAGCTGCTCACCGGCGTCCACTCACCAGGCGAGTTCCGCGCCAATGGCGTCGTGCGCAATTTCGACGAATGGTATGAAGCGTTCAACGTCACTGAAGACCACGCACTCTACCTGCCGCCGGAAGAGCGCATCCGCATCTGGTAAGGGCCTGAACTTGCAAATTGAGCACCCCCGGGTCTTGTTGCCTGGGGGTGTTTTTTGTCAGTCCAGCGCAATGTCCCCTCGCTTTGTCCGGGTGCGTGCGCTATGGCCGCTGCCAGTCCTATCCCACCAGCCCGGAAAGCCCCGAAATGGCTGATTCAATCGAACTCTCCATCGTCGTGCCCGTACATAATGAAGAGGGCAATGTTGAGCCACTGGCGCGCGAGATCGCGGCTGCGCTCGACGGACGCGCCTATGAAATGGTGTTCGTAGACGATGCCTCCACAGACGACACGCGCGCCGCCCTGGTGGCACTGAAGGAACACTTGCCGACCCTTCGCGTGGTTGCTCACCGCTCCAATGCCGGCCAGTCCCGGGCCATCCGGTCAGGGGTGCGCGCGGCGAAGGGCCAGTTTGTCGGAACACTCGATGGCGACGGCCAGAATGATCCCGCTGACCTGCCAGATCTCTATCGCCAGCTCACCCGCGCTGATGCGCCAACGGGCTTGAAAATGGTGATGGGCCGCCGCGCCAGCCGCAAGGACACAGCCTGGAAGCGTTTCGGCTCCAGGTTCGCCAATTCGGTGCGCAGGCGCATGCTGAAGGATGATTGCGACGATAGCGGATGCGGCATCAAAGTGATGGACCGCGCATCCTATCTCGCCCTGCCGTATTTCGATCATATGCACCGCTACATGCCGGCCATCATGAACGCCGAAGGCTATGGCGTGGAATTTCGCGATGTGAACCACCGTGAACGCGGTACCGGACGATCAAAATATACCAATTTCGGCCGGCTGTGGGCCGCGTTTTCAGATTTGCGCGGTGTAACATGGCTCATCCGCCGGCGCCGCAATCCCGCTGGTGTGGATGAATTCTAGGATTGAATCTGCCAATCCCCCTCGCCCCGCTTATCAGATTGCGCTAGGCCTTGCGTTAACGCAGCCTTAGGGGACCTGAGCGAGCGATGGCGACCAGAGAAATCTTCACGGCAGCCGCATCGGCGCGCTTCGAAGAACAACGTCGGCAAGGCTCAGGCGATGGCGGCGATCCAAGACAACCTAGGAGGGGCATCATGCGCGCTCTATTTTCCGTATTTCCGCTTTTGGTCATTCCGGTGGCCATTTACTTGATCATGGGGTTTTCGACCGGCGGTGATCCCGTGCCGGTCGACCCATCAGTGCCGGGTGGGCCGATGATTGCCCCATTGGCCGCCCAGTTGAATGAAGGGCTGATGACGCTGAACATGATGTCGGGCGTGCAATGGCGCCTGGCCAATGGCGACATGCTGATCCTTCTGTCGCTCGCCTTCCTGTTCCTGGAAATCCTGAAATCAACATCCACGGGCACGGCGACGATCATGAACCACGCCGTATCAATGATCCTGTTCATTGTCTGCCTGATCCTGTTCTTGCTGTTGCCGAACTTTGCGACATCAACTTTCTTTATACTGACCACAATGACCCTGCTGGATGTGTTGGCTGGAGTGGTCGTCACGATCGTTTCGGCCCGCCGCGACTTTGCCGTGGGCGAGGGCTTTTCAGGGTAGTCAGCTTTATTGAATATCGCCCCCCCAAAAAAAAGCCCGGCCGATTTGGCCGGGCTTTTTGATTCTACATCTAACCGAAAACAGTCTTAGAGCATATTCTGCTCTAGGCGCTGCCGCGATTGGTCAGCCATACCCAGAAACTGAGAATGATTGCGCTGGCCGAGACAATCGTCATCACCGTGCCTGGAACGAAGTTCACGAACCCTGGCACGTCGACAAAGACGAGATACCCAACATCGAGAAGGCCGCCGACCATGCCCGTGACCCAGATCGCGGTCAGGTTTTTCCGCCAGATAAAGACCGCG
>JBCCAA010000093.1:0-6844 GCA_039815055.1 Pseudomonadota bacterium
CTTGCTCGCCCGCTACCGTGGCGCAAAACCGGACGCGCCTGACTGGTTTGAAGCGGCTGTTAGCACGCCTTACACTGAGTGGTTCGTCGAAGCGGCGGGCGCGCGTATTCGCTATCAGACCTGTGGAGATTCCGCGAAACCTGGCCTGTTGCTGTCACACGGAAATGGCGCGCATGCGCACTGGTATGATTTTATTGCACCGGCATTGGCAGACGACTATTTCGTGGTCGCGATGACTTTTTCCGGGATGGGCGATAGCAGCTGGCGCGAGATGTACAGCTTCTCCGCCTTTGCAAAAGAACAGATGGCGGTTTGTGAACATTCCGACCTGTTTTCTGGCGGTCGAAAGCCCATCATTGTCGCGCACTCTTTCGGCGGGTTCATAACGCTGCACACAGCGGCTCAGCATTCAGACCGCTTCTCTGGCGTTGTCATTGTCGATAGCGGTCTCCGCCCGCCGGACGATGAGTGGGAAGGCCCGCCGCGCCGGGCCCGCGGCAATCGTGCATATGCAAGCCTTGAGGCGGCTCTGGCCCGGTTCCGACTGGCCCCGCCCCAGCCTTGCGAAAACCATTTCATTGCTGACTATATTGCGCGCCACAGCCTCAAACAAACAACCAATGAGGGGGGTCAGACAGGTTGGATTTGGAAGTTCGACCCGCAGATTTTCATCAATTTCGAGTTCAGCAAGATGTCGACCAATATGCTGGCCGATATTACCTGCCCTGTCGCAATGATGCGCGGTCAGGATTCAGTGCTCGTGAATGAGCGGATCTGGGCCTATATGCGTTCATTGCGAGACGATATGGAGATGGTGTCGATCCCAGATGCGCAGCATCATGTCATGTTGGATCAGCCTCTGGCCTTCATCGAAGCGATCCGAACACAGCTCGGTCACTGGCAATACTAGATCCAGGCATTGCCTTTCGGCGTTAAGCGCGTAAACACCGCCCGCCATGATTGAAATCCTGCCTGAATCCCCCGGCCAACATGCCGACGCGATCGAAGCGCTGTACGACCGCACGTTTGGGCCGGGCCACTTCGCCAAAACGGCAGAACGCTTGCGGGAAGGCAATGCTTCGCTTCCAGACCTGAGCCGCGTTGCTGTGCAGCAGAGTGAGGTGATCGGCGTATGCCGGCTTTGGCCGATTGTTGTGGGTGTCGAACGGAGTCCGGCGCTTTTCGTTGGCCCGGTGGCGGTCGATCCGAATTTTCAGGGCCAGAGGCTCGGCCTGACCGTGACGGGCGAAGCCTTGGAAGCGGCCACCCGGGCGAAATGGGACGCCGCCATCATTATTGGGTCGCCCCGCTACTTTGGGGAATTAGGCTTTGAGGTGATCACGCCGGACCGGTTTCAGTTTCCGGGGCCCCAGGATATGGCGCGGGTTATGGTCCGGGATTTGGCCAGATCTGCAGAGGCTCTGAGCGGGCCGCTACGCGCCGTTTAAGGATCGACCCTTTGTGCGCCCTCCACTCTGACGCTCGCGAGGGACGGATAGCCGTTCACGGCCATTAACAGATCTGCCTCCGCCAACATGCAGCGCAAGACGTGCGCCGCCCCTTCAGCACCGCCCAGCGCGAGCCCGTAAGCGTAAGGCCGACCAACACCGACCGCTGCCGCGCCAAGGGCAATGGTTTTAATCATATCGGTGCCCGACCGAATGCCGGAATCAAAAAGGACGGGCGTGTCGCCCGCGCCTTTGACGACGCCAGGGAGCATATCGATCGCACCGATTCCCCCATTCGCCTGGCGTCCGCCATGATTGGAGCAATAGATCGCATCAATTCCGAGATCCGCCGCTTTGCGCGCATCGTCCTCATGGCAAATCCCTTTGAGGACGATGGGCAGTTTGGTGGTCTCCCGGAGCCAAGGAATATGATCCCAGGTCAACACTTCCCCGAAGACGCCAGCCCAGGTCAGAATTGCGGTTTGCAGGTCTTCTTCTGGCGCCGCCTGCAACAAGCTCCGAAAAACCGGATCGCAGAAATAGTTCTCCAGTACATGCCCGCGCAATTGCGGGAAGTTTGACGCGGCCAGATCGCGGGGGCGCCACCCGGTGACCCAGGTGTCGAGGGTCACCACGATCGCTTTGTATCCCGCTGTTTCGGCGCGCGAAATGAGGCTTTGTGCGAGCTCCTTATTTTTTGGCGTATACAGTTGGAAATAGGCGGGGACATCGCCGCAATGCTTGATCACTTCTTCCAAAGGATCATTGGCGAGGGTCGAGGCCATAAATGGCACACCGGTCAGCGCAGACGCCTTTGCCGCCGCGATGTCGCCATGTCCGTCTTGCGTGCAGATCCCGTTGACCCCGATTGGAGACATGAAAGCGGGACTGGGGAGGTGATCGCCAAACAACTCGACTGTGAGATCCCGCGCAGCGCAATCGACCAGCATGCGGGGGACCATGCCCCAATGATGGAAGGCGCTGGCATTGCGGTCTTGGGTCAACTCGTCCCCGCAGCCGCCTTGGACATAGTTCAAAACATAGTCCGGCATCGCTGCTTCAGCGCGCGCGACGAGGGTTTTGAAATCGATTGGGAATTCCGGGATGACGCCCTGCAGGCCCTGGAAATAGATTTCGTTTTGGAAGCCCCCATAGTTCGGGCTTTTCACCGTGCGCTGCGTGTCCGCCATGCTCATCCTCCCAGAAAAAGTGTGCCAGCGATCTGCGCGCCAGTTTCGTTGGCGCTTATTCTAACGCCCTTCGCGCCGCCAGGCAAAGAGGAGAGCGATCAGGATCAAGCCAATCGCGAGCAAGCCTGGCAAGAGGGGCAAGCTGGTTGAACTGCGCACGGCATAAGCGCCGCGTTCTCGCAAGCCTAGCCAACTGCCTCCCGCCGCATCTGCACGCCGCCCAACCATTCGCAGGTCTGGCCGATCCCCGACGCTTTCGAGGCCGAACACACCGCCGCCAGATGACTCGGCCAATGGGCGCAGCAAATCGCCCGTCGCCTCAAGAGCTGCAAATTCTCGCGGATTGGCCGGGCCGTTCAAGGCAACCGCTTCCAATCCGCCGGATTGTGCGCGATAGAGCCCCAATTGATCGACCGGGACCTCTGCATTGTAGCTGCCAGGACCATCACTGCGCCATTCCGGCTCGAGAAAACTGCCATCGGGAGTTTCGATGATCAGCGGCGCCGCGCGATCCGCCAGTGTCCGCAAGTTGGCGCGGACAATGTCGCCTTGTGCGGTGAGCTGCAATTGACGCTCATCAAGCTCAGGTTCTTTCATCAGCCAATGCACCGACCGTCGGATCAGATCTGAGAACGGGCCGCCGCCATCGTATCCGCGCGCCCAGAGCCAGATCTGGTCGGACAGCAATTGGGCAACACGGCCCTCTCCCACCCGGTCGACGGCAAAGAGCGGGGCCCCGTCTTCGGTGCGCATCAAGACGTCACCTGTATCGGCGCGCGCTCGGATGTAGCGCAGCCACTTGCCCCAGGAGCGCCCACTAAAGTCCTCGGTAATGGTGTGGCGCATGCCCTCATCCGAGAGCGTTGGCATCACGTCCTCAGAGATCACCTCGCCGGTCGGTAAGGCGGGCAGGATACCGGCCAGCGGCGTACGGGCGAGACTGGCGGGCCCGGCAAAGCTTTGCCCCGCGACGACCAGCAGCGCGCCGCCTTCATCAACATAACGCGCGACATCTGCCAGATAGCCCATCGTGATCACACCGCGGCGTTCGTACTGGTCGAAGATGATCAGATCAAAGCCGTCCAGCTTGTCTTCAAAAAGCTCCTCAGTCGGAAACGCGATGAGCGCCATTTCTTCCAGCGGCGTCAGATCGCGCTTGTAAGGCGGGCGCAAAATTGTGAAGTGGACAAGGTCAACAGACGGATCAGACTTCAGCAAGTCCCGCCAAACGCGCCCCGACGCATTTGGACGGCCGGTCACCAGCAAGACCCGCAATCCATCGCGCACACCGGAAATCGTTGCAGCCGTGCGATTATTGGCGAGCGTCAATTCCTGCTCGCCCTCGGGGGTTTCGAACACCACGATATTGTCGCCGCGGCGTTCGACTTCGATGAAGATGCTCGTGTCTTCGCCAGCCTCGATGTATTCAGCCTGAGACCGGCCACCATTTATCGCGTAGGTAAGCGGGACTGTGCCGCCCTCCGGGTCATCGATGCGAACGACAAATTCTGCTTCATCCCCGACAATGTCGAAATTCGGCGCTTGAACCAGAGTGATGCGACGGTCGCTGGCGCGGGGATTGCCCGTGATCAGTGCGTGGACGGGCCCTAACTCTCCAATTCGCGCAAGAGTCTCGGGCAAGTCATGAACCTGGCCATCGGTGATCAGAATCGCACCGGCGATCCGGTCGCGCGGGACGTCTGCCATCAAGCCTTCGAGCGCTCCGATCAGCCGCGTACCGTCGCCGACCGTTTCGGCTTCGATCACGCGCAAGTCGATGGCCGGGTTGGCTTCGAGTTCGGATTGGATTTCGGCAAAGGCGGCGCTGGCAATCTCATTTCGGTCGCCAAATCCCATGCTGTCTGACCGATCGACAACGATCGCAGCGACTGACGGCAGAGGCTCTCGCTCTTCTTCAACAAGCGCAGGATTGGACAGGGCCAACAGGCCAAACGCAGCCGCCAAGACGCGTGTCAGCCAAGCCTTGCGAAAAGCAATCAGGTAGACAATCAGGCTGATCGCACAGAGCGCGGCCAGTGCCCAGAAAAGCGGCCAGCCAATCAGCGGATCAAAGGTCAGGCGGGATGCTTCAATCATGGAATGACCCCACCTTCATCCTCGAAATCACCGACGCCTTCATCCTCGCCCAAACGTTCCAGGAGCGCAGGTACATGCACCTGATCTTCCTTATAATTCCCGGTCAGGATGTAGATGATCAGATTGACGCCAAACCGGATCGACATTTCGCGCTGCAAGTCGCCGCCATCCACAGAATAGATTGGACGCCCGCGTTCATCGACAGCCCAGGCGGCGAGATAATCGGCGTCGCCCACGAAGAGACGGCTGACCCCATCCCCTCGGCGCTTTTCCTTTGCCGCCGCGCCCGTCGCTTCGATCCAGAGATTGCGGTTCTCATAACGTCCCGGGAAGGACTGGATAAGATAGTATGAGCGCGTCAGAACGTGATCTGCTGGCACCGGAGCCAAGGCAGGTGTGTCGAGGCCCTCAAGGATTTGGTCGAGTCCTTCGAAACTGTTTTGAGCCCCGATCGTGCCGCCGCGCCGCGTATCCACAAAGAGCGCGCCCCCATTGCGCATATAGGCGTTCAGTCGCGAGACCGCCGTCGCGCTGAAAGGCTCAGGCGATTCCGGCAGCGATAGAAACAAGGCGGGATAGACATCCAGCGCGTCAGTCTCCAAGTCGATCGCGTGCGGGGCCGCAGGTTCAACGCTCGAACGTCGAAACAGGACGAGACTCAGACCCTCCAGCCCCGCACGCGTTGCGCGGTCGGTGCGTTGGTCACCGGTCTCAATATAGGCGAGGCGCATTTCGAGGGCGGCGGCCGTCTCTTTGTCGAGCCCTTCTATTTGCGAAACGGGTAAAGTGCTTTGTGCCTGCGCGGGCGGGGTGACAGGGAAAACCGCGGTGCCAGCCAAAACGACGATGATTGCCGCGGCGGAGCGGCGAAGGGCGGGAAGCCGTCCGGCCAAGACCAGCGCAACAATTAAGTCGACGCAAAGCAGGAGGAGGGCAAGCGCGAGCAGGACGCCGCCCAGTCTGAACGTGCGAGCTTCGGTGTCGCCAAGCAAGGTTGCCGCGGGCGGCCAATTGGTCACCGGGACGGGGCTGTACTCCGAGGCGACGTTCAGGGCGCGGGTTCCGGCTGGGCCCTGATAGAGGCCTGGCGGATGCTGTTCGGACGGCGTCACAGCGCCGAAATCACTGGCTCTCAGCGGCGTGGCACCGGCGCTCGGTTGCGTGAGGCGTCCCGCCCCGTTCAAAGTGAGGGCTGGCGAATACAAACCTTCTTCATCGGCGATCGCTTCGCCGCGCCCCGCCGCAATCGAGCGGCGCAGCATATCGACAAAGATGCCTGCATAAGGAAGGTCTGACCAATCCGGACCGGCGGTCACATGGAACAGGATCAGCGTGCCTTCACCTCGGCGATCTGCTGTAACCAGCGGGCTGCCATCGGCCAGACGCGCCCAGGTGCGACGCGCAAGCTCCGGACCGGGGCGGGCGAGGACCTGCTGACGGACACGGATGTCTTCAGGCGGCGCCAAGCCTGCGAATGGCGAGGCTTCCGGAAAACTGCCCAAAGGCTGCGGCTCTTCCCAGGTCAGGGTGCCACCAATCGCCCGCGAGGATCGGCGCAGAGGGGCGGGCACAAGCTCATCTATGGTCGCTGTCGCTTGTGGCCCCGCCATGCGCGGCCCAGCGAAGCGAATGAGCGCGCCACCCTCATCAATCCATTGCGTGATTGCATCCCGGGCGCCCGGATCGATCTGGCCGATATCGGTGAGAATAATCGCATCTGGGTTTTCCGCGATGAGATCGGTCAGCTCGCCTTCCGAAATGGTTGCAAAGGGTTCGAGTGCTTTGCGCACATAATGAATGTCCGATAGGAGGGGTTGTGCTGTGCTGTCGCCGCTGACCAGACCAACGCGTCGTGAGCGATCCGCGCTGTCCCAGAGCCAGACCGTTCCCGCGGACGCGGCGCCTGTGACTTGAAACCGTGCGACTCGCGCAAGAGCGGCAGGGGGAAGTTCAAAGAGCGCGCTGGTTGTTGCTGCGCCAGCTGCGAATTCGAGATCTGCGGTCGCCAGAGCGGCGCCGTCCAGGGTGAGCGCCGAGATAAAATGGGATGACGGGTCAGTGCGATCGGTGCGCGCCGCGGTCAATGCGACGCCCTGAGCATCGGCGCTC
>JBCCAA010000042.1:0-27608 GCA_039815055.1 Pseudomonadota bacterium
TAGTCGAGATATATCCGCATAACCTGGCCGCCGTCCTGCTCAATCTGTTCTGCGACCACACCAATGTCTGCATTCGCGTCCTCAACCGCCTCAAAACAGGCCGACGGCGCACCAGGCAGCACAGCGCCAAATTGCAACAGCACTTCCACGTGAAACCGCATACTCAGTTCAGGATCATCGATTGCATCGGCAAGCACCGGCGCAGACAGGAACCATGTGGTCGAGGCGTCCTCGCCCTCGGCCTGTTGGCAAAAGCCGTTCAAATAGGGTTTTGACTCGCAAGACGCCGATAAATACTTGAAACAGGGCGGTGGTGGTGGCGGCGTTACGGGCTCTGGCGCAGGCACGGGAACATCGGGAACAGCGACCTGGGATGCTACGGCCAAGGCCGGCGGCGTGACGACGGGCACTCCATCGGAACCGACATTCTCGGTCGCGAAGGGGTCTGTCGGCGCAGCCAGTGTTTTCAGATACTCCACCGCACGCACAAAGCGCTGTCCGCGTTCTTCATCCTGAACAAAAAACGTGTTGCGACTATTGCGAAACGCGCCATTGGCATCGGTGTCAGCCGGGTCCGATGCCACCGTCGTGTGAGCCTTCAGGAAGCAATCGGTGTCACACGTGAAGTCGACGCGGGGCTGATCATTGTCGGCCCTGACGGTCCCGGCATCAATGTCGCGCACATCAAAGGTGATGGTCCGCTCCTGAGTTTCAGAGCCTTCCAATGTCGTCGTGACCACCGTCATGGCGTATTCCAGCATCGGGAATCCAGCGCCGGATATGGGCGCGTCTGAGGTTCTGTATGTGAACACCCGGTCAAACGGCTGTTCTGACCGGTCGATATTGCCGGTATAGCCATTCAGCAGCGTGATTGTGTCTTCCACGGTTTGTGCCCGGGCCGGGCTGGCGGTTGCCCCCACCACCACAGCAGCACAAATCGCAAGCCAATGCTTCATACCCATCATGTCCCCCAAGACGTTAACCACGTCGTCATACGGCATCGCCCGGCAGATTTCCATGGCGTTCTCGATGAGACTTTTTTGCCAGCGCCAAAGGGCCCCTACCCCTTCGGCCCACACAGCGCTAAACCTCTGACAAACAGAGGAAACACCCCATGCCCAACGCGCCGCTCAATGATGACAGCCATCTCTATCTGATTGACGCGTCGGCCTATATCTTTCGCGCCTACCATGCTCTGCCGCCTCTCACACGCGCCTCTGATGGGGCGCCGGTGGGCGCTGTGTCCGGCTTTTGCAACATGCTCTGGAAGCTGCTTGAAGATCTGCGCGGGCCAGACCGACCGACCCATTTCGCCTGCATCTTCGACCATTCGTCCTATTCGTTCCGCAACGACATGTACCCCGACTACAAGGCCAACCGCGACGCGCCGCCTGAAGACCTGCGCCCGCAATTTCCGCTGGTGCGCGAAGCCGCCATCGCTTTTGCCACCCATGCTATCGAAAAAGAGGGCTATGAGGCCGATGATCTGATAGCCACCTACGCCCGCGATGCCGCCGCCAAGGGTTCACGGGTCACCATCGTCTCGTCTGACAAGGACCTGATGCAACTGGTCGACGACAAGGTGCGCATGCTGGATACGATGAAAAACAAATCCATCGGCATCGATGAGGTGATCGAAAAGTTTGGTGTGCCACCGGAAAAGGTCATCGATATCCAGGCGCTGGCCGGTGACAGCGTGGACAATGTGCCCGGCGCACCGGGGATAGGTGTAAAAACAGCCGCCACACTGATTACGGAATACGGCGATGTCGACACGCTGCTGGCGCGCGCTGAAGAGATCAAACAACCCAAACGCCGCCAAACTCTCATCGACCATGCCGATGCCGTTCGTATCTCGCGCGATCTTGTGACGCTGAAACAGGATGTACATCTGGACGTGACCAGTGAAGATCTGGCCGTCGCCGACCCCGATCCGTCGAGCTTGCTGGAGTTCCTCGAGAAGATGGAGTTTCGCACCATCACCCGGCGCGTGCGTGAGCATTTCGAACTGGAAGGGGTCGAAGTTGAAAGCGAAGACGCGGGCGAGGCGGTCGGGTTTGACCTGTCGGCCTATGAGACCGTCACCGATATCGCAGCGCTGGAGGCATGGATCGCCGAAGCCCACGCCGGCGGGGTCGTGGCGGTGGACACGGAAACCTCAAGCCTGGATGCCATCGCCGCCAAGCTGGTCGGTGTGTCTCTGGCAACGTCGGCCGGCCGGGCCTGCTACATCCCACTGACCCATACTGATCCAGATGGTGCCGATGACTTGCTTGGCGGCACGCCGCCACAGCAAATCCCATTTGATAAAGCCATCGCAGCCCTGAAACCATTGCTGGAGAACCCAGGCGTCCTGAAGGTTGGTCAGAACATCAAATATGATGTGGCGGTGCTCGCCCGCGTCGGGATCGACCTGGCACCGGTGGATGACACGATGCTGATCAGCTTCGCACTGAATGCTGGCATGCATGGCCATGGCATGGACGAGCTGTCGGAGCGGTATTTCAGCCACTCGCCGATCCCGTTCAAACAGGTGTGCGGGACCGGCAAGTCGCTCATCACATTCGACCGTGTGCCGCTCAATAAGGCGACAGAATACGCCGCCGAAGACGCCGATGTGACCCTTCGCCTGTGGCAGCAGGCCAAACCACGACTGGTGAAAGAGAAGGTCACCCGCGTCTATGAGGGGCTCGACCGACCGCTGATCCCCGTGATCGCGAACATGGAACGCGCGGGAATCAAGGTGGACCGCGATCACCTCTCGCGCTTGTCCTCAGATTTTGCCCAACGGATGGCGGGCCTGGAAGCTGAGGCCTACCAGCAGGCCGGGCGGCAGTTCAATATGGGCTCACCCAAACAGCTCGGCGAAATCCTGTTTGACGAGATGGGCCTGGAAGGCGGCAAGAAGACCAAAACCGGCGCCTGGCAAACAGGCGCAGATATCCTTGAAGACCTGGCCGTAGAGGGCAACACCCTGCCGCGCACCATCCTCGACTGGCGCTCGCTCTCGAAGCTGCGCTCGACCTATACCGAAGCGCTGCAAGCCGCGATCAATCCTGAAACCGGGCGGGTGCATACGTCCTACTCGCTGGTTGGCGCCCAGACCGGACGCCTTTCCTCAAATGATCCGAACCTGCAGAATATTCCCATCCGGACCGAGGAAGGCCGCAAGATCCGCGAAGCCTTTATTGCCGAACCCGGACATGTGTTGATCAGCGCCGATTACAGCCAGGTTGAGCTGCGCCTGCTGGCCCACCTCGCCAATATCGAGTCCCTCCAGAATGCGTTCCATGAGGGTCTCGATATCCATGCCATGACGGCCAGCGAGATGTTTGATACGCCGATTGAAGGCATGGACCCGATGATCCGCCGACGCGCCAAGGCGATCAATTTCGGCATCATTTACGGCATTTCCGGCTGGGGCCTGGCACGTCAGCTCTCCATCCCGCGCGACGAAGCAGCCAATTACATAAAGTCCTATTTCGCCAAATTCCCCGGCATCAAAGCGTTCATGGATGAGACGAAAAAGGCTGCAAAGGAGGCGGGCTATGTCACCACCGCTTTTGGCCGAAAACTGCACCTGAAAGACATCAATTCCAAAAACCAGGCCGCGCGTGGCTTTGCCGAACGCCAGGCCATCAACGCGCCTATTCAGGGGTCAGCCGCCGACATCATCAAACGCGCCATGATCGCCATGCCCGGCGCACTGGACAAAGCTGGCCTGAACGCTCGAATGTTGCTTCAAGTCCATGACGAACTGATCTTCGAAGCCCCGGAAGACGAAGCCGAAGCGACGCTGGCCCTGGTGCGAAAGACCATGATGAAAGCTCCCTTCCCGGCGCTGGACCTGTCCGTGCCCCTGGTCGTGGAAGGCGAAGCCGGGCCGAATTGGGCGCAGGTGCATTAACTGGCGAGCCAAAGCTTCTACCTTAAGGGCGGACGGCGCGCAGGCTTTTGTAATCCGGTAAAAGCACTTCATGCTTTTTCAGGTTGGAAATACCGAGGGGCAGAAAGCGATGCGTTGTCTAAACGCGCCGCTAAACAGAGCTACTTCTCAAAAATCCAGGATCTCAAACAGATCGTAGTCGTCGACTGAAACAGCTTTGAAGACGTTCTGGGTCTCGATGCCCTGGCGCAGGGCTTCGCGCAGGTTTACGCCGAGCATAATGTCTTCCGCGGCCACGATGATCACGCGGCGCTGGGCTGTTGTTCGGTTGGGATCAGCGGCCGATCCTTCACGATTCTGGTGTTCGCCCAGGCTCAGTGTGTAGAGGATCGGCAATGTGGCGCCGGTACAGTCTGCCCGGCTGCCATTCAAGGCCGCGCCGATGGCTGTGGCGCGGTTCTGGGACAAGCGGTGATTGATCGCCGTAGCGCCCTCATGGGAGGCCGCGCCGACGCTAAACGCAGCCTTGGCGCCGCAAAACCGTTCGGTAAATTGCGGCGTGGTTACCACATCAGACATTGCCGCCGGTGCACCGCTTTCTTCTATCGACCGCGAAGATCCGAATACCCAGGAATAATCCTCGCTGAGCACATAAAGGCGGAAGTCCGCCGACAGGCCCTGACTGTCCTGCCCTGCGAATGGGGCCGAAGCGCCCCAGGTGCCACCATCGATCGGGGTCAGCTCCTGCACATCGCACATATTGTCGAGGCCCAGCACGCGGCGGTCCCACTCCAGCGACCGGGCATAGCTGTCATCGAGCTGCGACAGATCAGAGTCCGCATCGCCGGTGCAGATAATCTTGCCGGTGCCAAGCTCAATGCCGAACGAGCCCTGCTCGACCGACTGCGCGCTCGCCATGGCAAAGCAGCTCGACACCAGCGCGCCTGCGCACAGGCTGACATATCCCTTCATGACCGGCTCCAAACCAAGAATCATAGCTGGCGCCTTTATGTCACCATCGCCGGGGTGATGTGAAGCTACCTGTGGCCTGGATTACACGTGAGCAAGCGGTCACTATTGATTACAGATAGTTCACCTAAAGCCCGAAAACCGCCCACAAGCCAGTCACAATCCAGCCCTGATCAAAGACGATTGTCACATGTAAGCAAAGGCTCACGCAGGCGAAGGGACGCGGCTGCGAGAGGACGGCGCGCAGCAGTGTGATTTCCGATTTCACAGCCGCTGCGCGCCGTTTTTTTGGTATTCAGTCGATGGTGATCTGCGGGTCTTTGTCCTCGCGCAGGTCGATGATCATCGTCTTGGACTCGCCGTTGGTGGTATCCAGTTCCACCGTCTCGCCATTGGTGGACGTGTAGACGCGGACTTTGCCGGTCTCCGACAGGTCAATCTCTGTGGCATCGACTGTGATCACGCGCATGTCAGCTGCGCCTTCGCCCTGGATTTTCACTGAATTGCTGACCGTCACGATATTGGTCTCGGAGCTGAACTCATCCGGTGTGATCGTGCCGGACCCATCGGTGTCCAGAAGGTCAAATATGGCATCGTCACCCGGCGCAATCTCTCCGGGGGTGATTGCGCCATCGGCGTTCTTGTCGAGGCGTTCGAACACCGCTTCATCTGCGACCGCAACGGGCATAAGGGTGAGCGCGAAGGCGCCTGCAGCGATCGCACCGCTCATGGCAGCGAGTTTGGTGATATGAGGTTTGGCCATTGTCAAAAGGCTCCCAAAGGGGGTTGAGGGGTGGCCCGTTGGTGTTTCGTCAATATAGGCATGGATGAACCGGCGAACGGCCTCACTGGCCGTTTCCCCCCGCTCCTGAGCGGTGTCCATCAACCGCCGTTTCACGCTGTGCGGCAGACGCACATCAAGGCTTTCGGATTTCTTTTCCTTGCGTGTCACGGATCGGGTCTCCTGCCTGGCTCGAAGAAATAACACTCGGGTCGCCTCCAACAAACGGCGACGTCTCGCAAAGAAAACAAAAAGCACGCCCCGGCGCACGCTTAAAACTGTCCCGACACGCGAAATCAGGGTGTTTCTAGCTAAAAACGCTCAAAAAGGTCGGGCTGATGGCAAGGATCGCGATGCCGAGCAAAAGGCGATAAATCACAAATGGCAGGAAACTCATCCGCTCCAGCAGCGCCATCAAGCCCCAAATCGACAGATAGCCCGAAACAAAAGACAGCACGGCGACGATCAAACCATCTGTCAGACTAGCGCCGGCCACGTCACCTGTTGCCAGCCCCAACACAGCGCGCATCCCGACCGCGAAGATCAGCGGTGCGCCGACCAGCATTGCAAAACGTGCCGCTTCTGTACGCTTGAATCCCAACGCGAGTGCTGCGGTCATGGTGATGCCTGAGCGCGATGTGCCCGGAATGAAGGCCAGCATTTGCGACGCGCCGATCAACATGGCGTCGCGCGGTAGCATGTCTTCCTGGCTGCGCTCGCGCTTACCCATGACATCTGCCGCCCAAAGCGCGAGGCCAAATACGATGGTCGCCATGGCAATCGTTCCGGGGCTGCGGAGGGCCGACTGCACGGCCTCGCCCGACACCTCGAAAGCCAGGCCCGCGAAAATCCCAAACGGTGTTGCGATGAGGATGAACAGGGCGAGCCGGGCACGTTCTGACAATCTGTTGCCAGCCTGGCGCCCCACGCCGAGAAGTTCCAGCCCGCCTTGAAGGGCACGAAACACATCGTCGCGAAAATACAGCAGCATGGCGAACAGTGTTCCGAAATGCGCCATGGCATCTATCAGCAGGCTATCTTCCTGCGTGCCGTAAAGGTCGTGCAGCAAGATCAGATGGGCCGATGATGAGATCGGCAACCACTCGGTGACGCCCTGAATGATCGACAGGAGCACCAGTTGAATCAATGACACGGCCAAGCTCTCCCCGATGAGATACTTTGGGAATAGGGCAGCATTCGTGCCAGATGCAACCGACTCTCTGTATATATTGATTTGATATACTACGGCTCGAATCGGTCAGTCTAAAGCAAGACAAACCAGTAAAATCGCTCATTCACATATCATATCGATATACTATGCACTTGTGCCGGGTATCGCCCTGCGTATAGGAAGGGCCCTCAATCCAAGAAGTCGCGAGCTCCCATGTCCAGCACAATGCTGAAATTCACCCGCGTTGAGCGCACCATGCCCGAAAAGCGGGACGTGAAAGCGCGCGCCGAGGATTTCGACGAGATTTACCAAACCTACTCTCCCGATGGCGCCAAGGCCCAGGCTTCGCGATGCAGCCAGTGCGGCGTGCCGTTCTGCCAGCAAGGTTGCCCGCTACAGAACAACATTCCCGACTGGTTGATGCTGGCCGCGGAAGACCGGTTGGAAGATGCCTATCGCGTCTCCAGCGCCACAAACAACATGCCGGAAATCTGCGGACGCATCTGCCCACAAGATCGGTTGTGCGAAGGCATCTGCACCATCGAACAGTCTGGCCATGGCACCGTGACCATTGGCGCAATCGAAAAGCACATCACCGATACCGCATGGGACCAGGGCTGGGTGAAGCCCATCACGCCTGGCCGTGAGCGCGGCCAGTCTGCAGGCATAATCGGCGCTGGCCCTGCAGGCCTGGCGGCGGCCGAACAGCTTCGTCTCAAGGGCTATAATGTCACCGTCTATGACCGCTATGATCGCGGCGGCGGCCTGCTGGTCTATGGCATTCCCGGTTTCAAACTCGAAAAGCATGTTGTGGAACGCCGGATCAAGCGACTGGAAGAGTCGGGCGTCGTATTCGAATTCAATTGCGACGTCGGCGATGACACGTCTTTTGCAGACATTCGCAGCGCGCACGAGACCGTGCTGATCGCCACCGGCGTCTACAAAGCCCGCGAGCTGAAGGCACCGGGCGTCGGACACGCTTCTGTCTTTCCGGCGCTGTCTTATCTCACCACATCCAATCGGCACGGCTTTGGCGACACGGTGGACGCGTTCGAAGACGGCACACTGAACGCGGACGGCAAGCGCATCGTGGTGATCGGCGGCGGCGACACGGCCATGGATTGCGTTCGCACCGCCGTGCGCCAGGGCGCCAAGTCGGTCACCTGCCTCTATCGCCGGGACAGGGCCAACATGCCCGGCAGCCAGCGCGAAGTTGCCAACGCCGAAGAAGAAGGCGTCAAATTCGAGTGGCTCGCCGCACCCGAAGCCATGCTCGACACGAAAGCCGGCAAACTCAAAGCCGTACGCGCCGCCCGAATGAAGCTCGGACCTGCCGATGCCTCTGGCCGCCAAGCGCCGGAGAAAACCGGTGAGACCTTCGATATCAAGGCCGATATGGCGATTATGGCCCTCGGCTTTGATCCGGAAGACCTGCCAACGCTTTGGGACGAACCCATGCTGACGGTGAACCGTTGGGGCGCCGTGCGGATCGATTTCGCAACCATGGAAACCAGCCTGGATGGCGTCTTCGCGGCCGGAGACATCGTGCGCGGTGCATCGCTGGTGGTCTGGGCAATCAAGGATGGCCGCGATGCCGCCGAAGCCATGCACGCCAAAATGCGCGAAATGGCCCGCAGCGCCAAGATCGCGGCGGAGTAAGACCATGGCAGATGCGTATACAGGCAGCTGCCTTTGCGGAGCGGTGAAACTGGAAGGCCTCGGTGCGCCCAGCCTTGCCGTATGCCATTGCCAGATGTGTCGGCGCTGGCACGGCGGGCCATCCATAGCGGTCAACTTTACGAACGACCTCAAGATATCAGCAGGCAGCGAAAACCTCAGCTGGTATGACAGCTCCGAATGGGCCGAGCGCGGGTTCTGCAAGATTTGCGGATCAACGCTGCTTTACAAGCTAAAGAACGGGTCAATGATCAGCGGCGAAAGCGGCACGTTTGACCTGCCCGGCGACCTTGAGGTCTCCGAACACTTCTTCATCGACGAAAAACCAGATTTTTATGATTTCACGGACAACGCCCCGAGACTCACGGGCGCGGAAGTCTTTGCGAAATACGCAGGTGTTCAGAATGACTGAAATAGACCGTTACCTCGCCAATCGCGACCGCCTGATCGCAGGCCATGCCTATGATCCAGCCCATGAGCATTCGGCCTGCGGCGTTGGCCTTGTGGCAACGCTGGATGGCCGCCCGCGCCGCGCCATCGTTGAAATGGGCATCAAGGCGCTAAAAAATGTCTGGCACCGCGGCGCGGTGGACGCCGATGGCAAGACCGGTGATGGGGCCGGCATCCGCATCGCCGTGCCGCAGGACTTCTTCGCCGAACAGGTGGAACGCGCAGGCCATTCCCGGCCGGAAGCTGATGTTTGCGTCGGCCAGATCTTCCTGCCGCGTACCGACCTCGGCATGCAGGAACGCGCCCGGACGATCGTCGAAACCGAGATCCTGCACCTGGGATTCTACATCTATGGCTGGCGCCAACCGCCGGTCGACGTGTCCGTGATTGGGCAGAAAGCCGCCGACACACGGCCAGAGATCGAACAGATCATGTTTCGCGATGACCGCGACCGCACAGAAGAAGATCTGGAGCGCGTGCTCTATATCTGCCGCCGCCGGATCGAACGCCGGGCACGCGAGGCCGGCATTCCAGCTTTCTATATCTGCTCACTCAGCCAGAAATCGCTCATCTACAAGGGCATGTTCCTGGCTGAGGACATCGATAATTTCTACCTCGACCTGAAAGACGAGCGGTTCGTCTCGACCTTTGCGATTTATCACCAGCGCTATTCGACCAACACCTTCCCCCAGTGGAGCCTGGCCCAGCCCTTTCGGGTGCTGGCCCACAATGGCGAGATCAACACGCTGCAGGGCAATCTCAACTGGATGAAATCCCATGAGATCCGCATGGTTTCGCGCGGGTTTGGCGACTATGTTGATGATGTAAAGCCCGTTGTTCCGCCAAATTCATCGGATTCCGGGGCACTGGACGCAGTTTATGAGATGATGGTGAAGGGTGGCCGCACCGCGCCCATGGTGAAAGCCATGCTGATCCCCGAGGCCTGGTCAAAGCGCGCCTCGATCATGCCCGATAGCCACGCTGCGCTCTACGCCTATTGCAACTCGGTGATGGAGCCGTGGGACGGGCCCGCCGCCGTGTGTGCTTTTGATGGCCGATGGGCCGTGGCCGGGCTTGATCGCAACGGCCTGCGGCCTCTGCGCTGGGCGATGACGGCGGACAATATCCTTGCCGTGGGCAGCGAGGCCGGCATGTGCCCACTATCGGACCAGACCGTTGTGAAGAAAGGCCATGTTCCCGCAGGTGGAATGATCGCCGCGGACCTTGAGACCGGCTCTTTCTATGAGCACCGTGAGATTGTCAACGAGTTGGCCTCCCAGCGCCCGTTCCAGGAATGGCTCTCGAACGTCACCGAGCTTGACCCATTGATCGGACCCGGACCGGAACCGGTCATGTTCGACACCGAACAACGCCTTCGCCTGCAAGCAGCAGCCGGGTTCACCATGGAAACCCTGGAGCTGATCCTCGCGCCAATGGCCGAAAATGGTAAAGAGGCCATAGGATCCATGGGCGATGACACAGCGCCCGCCGTTCTGAGCGACTCGTTCCGGCCTCTGTCGCATTTCTTCCGCCAGAATTTCAGCCAGGTGACCAACCCACCGATTGACCCTCTGCGCGAAGACCGGGTGATGAGCCTGAAAACGCGGTTCAAGAACCTCGGCAACGTGCTCGCCACCGATGAAACCCAGCAGGACGTGTTCGTGCTGGAGAGCCCGGTGCTGACGACGGGAATGTATACGCGCCTGCGCAGCATGCTGCGCGATGGCGTTGTCGAAATCAATTGCACGTTTGACGCCGACGCCGCCACCGGCAATGGCCGAAGCCTGAAAGAGGCGCTCGACCGCATCCGGTCTGAAGCCGAAGATGCCGTTCGCGCGGGCCACGAGCATATCGTGCTAACCGACGAACACGCCAAACAGGGCGCGGCAGCCATTCCGATGATCCTCGCCACCGGCGCGGTTCATGGGCATCTGGTGAGCCAGGGTCTGCGCACCTTTTGCTCGATCACCGTGCGGTCGGCAGAATGCCTGGACACACATTATTTCGCAGTGCTGGTCGGTGTCGGCGCGACCTGCGTGAACGCCTATCTGGCTCTGGACTCGATTGCAGAACGCCACGCCCGTGGCCTGTTTGGCGACCTCACGCTGAGCCAGTGTCTGCTGAACTTCAAGAAATCCATCGAAGCTGGCCTGCTCAAAATCCTCTCCAAGATGGGTATTTCGGTGATCTCGTCGTATCGTGGAGGCTACAATTTCGAAGCGCTGGGACTCTCACGCGCGCTGGTGGCTGACTATTTCCCGGGCATGACCAGCCGGGTTTCGGGGTTGGGCCTTGCTGGCATTGAGGAGAATGTCGTCGCCCGCCACGAAGACGCCTTCGACGAGGATGTCGTGGCGTTACCGATCGGCGGCTTCTATCGCCTCCGCGCCCGCTCCGAGCCCCATGCTCTGGATGGAAATCTTATCCATATGCTGCAGGCGGCTTGCGACACGGGTGATTTCGACACCTACCAGAAGTATGCCGCAGCGGTGAACGGGCGTGACCCGATCCAGCTGCGCGACCTTCTCGACTTCAAATCCGCTGGCCGTGCGTTGCCGGTTGAAGAAGTTCAGTCGATCAACGAAATCCGCAAACGCTTCGTTACACCTGGAATGTCGCTCGGTGCTCTGTCGCCTGAGGCTCACGGCACACTGAACGTGGCGATGAACCGGATTGGTGCCAAATCGGTGTCTGGTGAGGGCGGTGAAGTGCGCGAGCGCTACAAGCCCCTGCCGAATGGCGACAATATGAATTCGGCGGTGAAACAAGTCGCAAGCGGACGATTTGGCGTGACGGCGGAATACCTGAACCAATGCCGGGAAGTAGAGATCAAGGTCGCCCAAGGTGCCAAACCCGGTGAAGGCGGACAACTGCCCGGCTTCAAAGTGACCGAGTTCATTGCCAAGAACCGGCACTCCACCCCCGGCGTGACGCTGATTTCACCGCCACCGCACCACGACATCTATTCCATCGAAGATCTCGCCCAGCTGATCTACGACCTGAAACAGATCAATCCTGAAGCGCGGGTCTGCGTGAAACTGGTGGCCCGCTCTGGCGTCGGCACTGTCGCTGCGGGCGTTGCCAAGGCGAAAGCCGATGTGATCCTGATCGCTGGCAATGTCGGTGGCACAGGCGCCTCGCCCCAGACCAGCATCAAGCATGCTGGCCTGCCCTGGGAACTTGGCCTGGCCGAAGCCCATCAAGTGCTCAGCCTTAACAATCTGCGTGACAAGGTCACCCTGCGTACCGATGGCGGTTTGCGCACGGGCCGCGACATTGTCATCGCGGCCATGTTGGGCGCAGAAGAGTATGGTATTGGAACGGCGAGCCTTGTCGCCATGGGCTGCATCATGGTGCGCCAATGCCACTCCAACACCTGCCCGGTGGGCGTGTGCACCCAGGATCCGGAACTGATCAAGAAATTCTCCGGCAACCCGGACAAGGTGGTGAATTTGATGAGCTTCATCGCTGAGGATGTGCGCCGGATACTGGGGGATCTCGGCCTGAAAAGCCTGGACGATGCCATTGGACGCACAGACCTGTTGGCCCAGGTCTCACGCGGGGCTGCACACCTGGATGACCTCGATCTGAACCCGCTTCTCGTACAGGTCGATACGCCCCATCCGGTGACCTATAAGCCCGACCGCCGCGAAGACGTGCCGGACACGCTGGACGCACAAATCCTGCGCGACGCCGAGCCGTTCTTTGAGCGCGGCGAAAAGATGCAGCTGCAATACGGCGTCCAGAACGTCCAACGCGCCATCGGCACAAGGTGCTCGTCGACCATTGTGCGCAAGTTTGGCCAAACCGCCTTGCCGGAAGGCCGCCTGCTGGTGCGTTTGCAGGGGTCAGCGGGCCAGTCCCTTGGCGCCTTTGCGGTGCAGGGCCTGACGCTGGATGTGACCGGTGATGCCAATGATTATGTCGGCAAGGGCCTGTCCGGCGCGACGATCCAGCTGCGCGCCTCACCGTCCATCGCAGCCGACAGCGGCGATCACACCATCATCGGCAACACTTGCCTGTATGGCGCAACAGCGGGGCATCTCTATGCCTCTGGCCGGGCGGGTGTTCGGTTTGGTGTGCGCAATTCAGGGGCCCATGCCGTGGTCGAGGGCTGTGGAGCCAATGGCTGCGAATACATGACCGGCGGCGCGGTCGCGATCCTTGGCGGCGTCGGCGACAATTTCGGCGCCGGCATGACCGGTGGTCGGGCCTGGGTCTGGGATCCTGGCGACCGGTTTGACAAGGTCGCCAATCCGGACGGCATCGACTGGTATGGCCTCGACGATGTGCCCGCACGCCACGAAGGGCAGCTGAAAAAGCTGATTTCCGAACATGGCGAACGGACTGGATCGCTCATTGCGATTGAGCTTCTTGCCAATTGGAACACAGCGCGCTCGGACTTTGTGATGGTGGTGCCAAAGGAAATCTCACTCAGCATCATGGCGGACGCAGACGAGAAAGCGGCCTGACGCTTCACAACAAGGACAAAATCACCCACATTAGCGGACATGGCCCACTCCCATACCGCTAACGTGCCGTGTAGCCCGGAAGACACCGCGTCATTCCTGACTGTGGCTGAAACCGTCGCCTCCAAGGCTGGTCAGCGCCTGACCCCCATCCGGCGCAAAGTGCTTGAGCTTTTGATCGAAGCGCCTGGCCCGGCCAAGGCGTATGATCTGTTGGGCCGGCTGGATGGCGAAGGCTCTGCGAAGCCGCCAACGGTTTACCGAGCTCTCGATTTTCTGCAGAATCTCGGCCTTGCCCACAAGATCGAGAGCCTTAACGCCTATGTCGCCTGCGGCCATGCCAGCCATAGCCACGCAGCGGTGTTCCTGATCTGTGACCGCTGCGGCGGCGCGGAAGAACTGCACAGCGAATCCGCCGTGCCTGCCCTTAGACAGGAAACCGAAAGCGCCGGATTTACCCTCGACCGCGCTGTGATAGAAGCACGCGGTCTTTGTCGGGATTGCGCTACGTGATCACTGCGCTCGACCATCTGGTTCTGATTGCGCCGGACGACGCTGTGAGTGGATTTCTGAACGTGCTTGGTCGCGACCTGACTGATGTGTTCGAAGTCGAAGACGGTCGGCGCATGTATGTTGCGGGTACCGACAATATCGGCATCGAAATCATGTCACCTTTCAGCGAAGGTCCGGGCGCGACGCGGCTGAATGAGCTGATGACGGGCGAGGTGCGACTTGCAAGCCTGGCCTTTGCCTCGAATGACCTGGACGCCGCCCACCACACAGCAACCCGCCGGGGCCTAAACCCCGGCGACATTCAGGAAGGCGTTACCGGAGACCATTTCCGCTGTGAAGATGCCGCTTGCGCCGGTGTGAAGACGTTCATCGTTGAGCCAGAACGATCTGATCCAGATCCGGCGGCCGAGCCAGGTGCCGTCATCGGGCTGGACCATATCGTCGTGAATACGCCAAACCCCCAGCGGGCGCTTGCCCACTATGGCGCGCGGCTGGGCCTTCGCCTGGCCCTTGACCGCCAGTTGGACGAACTGAAGTCGCGGCTTTTGTTCTTCAAGGTCGGCGACATCACGGTGGAGATCATGCACCGTCTGGACCAGGATCAGTATCCCGACGCTGATGACGTGCTTTGGGGGCTGAGCTGGCGCGTGGACGATCTGGACGCTGCCCATGCGCGCCTGTCAGACGCCGGCGTTGAGGTGTCGCAGACCCGAACCGGGCGCAAACCCGGCACGCGCGTCTTCACCGTGAAATCCCACACTTTGGACGTTCCAACGCTATTCATTGAGCAATCGCCGCGCTAAACGGTGGCCATGAAAGCCTTTAAGACCCTACGCACCACAGCCGCGCCACTCATGGACAAGGGCCAGCTTATGGCCAATGTCGACACCGACATGATCATCCCCAAACAGTTTCTGAAAACAACGGAACGCACGGGACTGTCCAGGGGCCTGTTCCATGAGCTGAAAACGCGGGCCGATGGCAGCGAGAACCCTGATTTCGTGCTCAACCGATCTGCATACCAAAGCGCTGGCATCCTGATCGCAGGGGAGAATTTCGGCTGCGGATCATCGCGGGAGCACGCGCCATGGGCACTGGTCGACCAGGGCATCACCTGTGTGATCGCGCCGGGCTTTGCCGATATCTTCCACAACAATTGTTACAAGAACGGCATCCTGCCGATCGCCCTGCCTGTCGACGTTTGCAACCAACTGGCCAATCAGTCAGGTGGCTCGAACCAGGTGTTCGAAGTTGATCTCGCCGCCCAGACCGTCACGACGCCCGATGGTAATGTTCACAACTTCGAGATTGACGAAGGCCGTAAATCCAATCTGATGGCTGGTCTTGATGAGATTGGCGAAAGCCTCACCCGAGCCGATGCGATTTCAGCCCATGAAGCGCGCCGTCGCCTGACCACGCCATGGCTGGAGACCGCGTCGTGATCATCGTTGAACGCGCCCAACGGCCTTTTGAGCGACGCGGCGCTGAACCGGAGGATGTGTAATGCGTACGATTGGAGCTCTCGGCTGCCTGGCAGCCCTTTTGGCGCTTTCCGGCTGCTTGACAGACAAGTACGGCACCCAACCGGAAGTGAAGATAGATCCGGAAAAGGTCGAGCAAACCATTGCGGATCGCGATGCTGCGAACACAGATGAAGAAGAGGCTGAACCTGAGGAATGAGTGAGACGCTTTTGCTCCTGCCGGGCGATGGTATCGGCCCGGAAGTCACCGAAGCAGCGGCTGAAATCGCGGCGGCTGTCGCGCCGGATATCGCCATTGAAGCCGGACTGGTGGGCGGGGCGTCGATTGATGCCCATGGCACGCCGCTCACCGATGAGACACTGCAGCGCGCGAAAGCCTCCACGGCTATCCTGCTGGGCGCCGTGGGCGGGCCGAGTTGGTCGACGATTGATCGAGATTTGCGCCCGGAAATGGGGCTACTTCGCCTTCGGAAAACGCTCGACGTGTTCGCCAATCTGCGCCCGGCCTTCTGCTTCCCGGCGCTTGCCGATGCGTCTTCCCTGAAGCGCCATCTTGTCGAGGGCCTCGACATCATGATCGTGCGGGAGCTTACGAGCGGGGTTTATTTCGGCGAACCCAGGGGTATCGACACAAACAAGAACGGCGTGCGCCGGGGCTATGAAACCTCGATCTATACCCAACCCGAAATCGAGCGCGTCACTCGCGTGGCCTTTGACATTGCCCGAGGCCGTTCAGGCAGACTGGCCTCGGCAGAAAAATCAAACGTCATGGAGAGCGGGCTCTTCTGGCGCGAGACCGTAACAGCCCTGCACGCGTCCGAAGGCGAAGGCGTCGAGCTAAGCCATATACTGGCCGACGCCTGCGCCATGGAATTGGTGAAAAACCCGGCTCAATTCGACACGCTTTTGTGTGGCAACCTGTTTGGCGATATCCTGTCGGATGCCGCAGCGATGCTCACCGGGTCTATCGGCATGTTGCCGTCGGCGTCGATCGGAGCGCCGGGTACACCTGGCCTGTTCGAGCCCGTGCATGGTTCGGCGCCCGATATTGCCGGACAAGGCGTGGCCAACCCCTGCGCCGCCATCTTGTCACTGGAAATGGCGCTGAGATGGTCTTTTGATCGCCCAGAAGCCGCGGACGCGGTGTATAGCGCAGTCAGCGCGGCGCTCGACGGCGGTGCACGCACGCGCGATATCGGCGGAGAGATGACGACCGCCCAGATGACTCGCGCTGTATTGAACAGCATTTAGCCATATCCAAGCCCCACTTCGCGCAGTAGTCTCACTCCAATTCAAAGGGGAGAGACCTATGAAACGTATGTTTTCAGCCATTGCCGCTGTCGCAATGCTTGCCGCAGCACCCGCGATTGCGGACGAAGTGTGGAGCGCCGGAGAGGGTTTCGAGATCGTCTACGAGAGCGAAGTCGGCGACTATGCCGTGTTGTCCTATCCGGGCGAATACGAAGATGACCCGCGCGAACTGGCCTTCATCGAAGACCTTGCTGGCAATTATGACGACCGTGGACGGCATGACGGATATTGGGTCGCAGAAGCTGTGCCCCAGGGCGAGGGCGGCTGCGACGTGTCCATCATCGACCATACGGGCGTTGAGACAAATGTCTGGGGCCGGGTCGAACTTATCTTCCTTGAAACGTCTTACCCGACCGGTTTTGTCGCCCAGCGCGGCTGGTGCTTTGAAGAACCACGCGATGAGATCGTCGCGCGTCCGCTGACGGCAGCCGACTACGCAAACGAAGAATAGGAAACAGAACCGGTCGGCTAAAACGGCCGGTTATTTCTTCTTCTTGGCGGGCGCTTTCTTCTTTGGCGCTTCCAGGACGAAGGTCACTTTCATCATCACGCGGTATTCGGCGACCTTACCTTTTTTGACGACAGCTTTGATGTCTTGCACCCAAACCGATTCCACATTGGAAAGGGTGTCGGTGGCACGTGCGACGCCTGCTTCGATGGCTTTTTCGACGCTGGTGCCGGACGCGCTGATTTCAGTTACTCGGGCGACGGACATGGGCTTCTCCTTGGTTATCAGTGTGTTGCTAGCTTAACTCTAGCACCCGCGGAGCGCCTGTCCCGCCGATTCCCCCTGGGCAAGAATTCCGTGTCCGGTAGATTGGTGCTTTGTCAACGCCGCAACGACCCGATGTTCTAGAAACGAAGGACGACGCTTGAGCCTGGATCGCGCCCCTCGCCTGGAATCGAATCGCCTGGTCCTGCGAGCCCATGAAACCCGCGACTATGAAGCGTTCGCGCAGATGTGGACCGATCCGCTCGTGCTCCAATACACGATTGTGGAGCCTCGGTCGGCGCAAGATGCCTGGATGACGATGCATCGCCTTTTAGGGAGTTGGCCACTGCTCGGCTACGGATATTGGGGCCTGGAGCTGAAATCGACCCAGACCTATGTCGGCGATGCGGGATTCATGGATGCCATGCGACCTTCTACACCCGACAAGCGTGGCATTCCGGAAATCGGCTACGCGTTGGCCTCTCCCTATCATGGCCAGGGCCTGATGAGCGAAGCGCTGGACGCAATCCACCGCTGGTGGGACGAGGAGCTGCCCGGCACAGAAACCTTCGCGTTGATCGATGATGATAATCCCGGCTCAGTTTGCGTTGCCAAGAAATGTGGCTACGCGTTCGAGCGCCGGGCCGATACCGATGATCGGCAAAGTGGCTTATACACGCGAAAACCCTTGTCCTTTGCGCAAACTGCGGACTAATTCACCGTTATGACCACGACATATCTCGAATTCGAAAAACCAATTGCCGAGCTGGAAGCCAAGATCGCAGAGCTCGAAGCGGTCGACGCCTCCGAAGATGGCCCGTCCATTTCCGATGAGTTGGGTAAGCTGCGCGAGAAATCCGCGAAACAGCTTAAGGACACCTACAAAAGCCTGTCGGCCTGGCGGAAAACTCAGGTCGCGCGCCATGGTGATCGCCCCCACTTCTCAGACTATGTCGAAGGTCTGTTCGAGGATTTCCAGGAGCTGGCCGGCGACCGGGTGTTCGGCAATGATGAGGCGGTCATTGGCGGACTGGCCAAGTTCAAATCGCGCTCGGTGTTGGTCATGGGCCATGAAAAAGGGCGAACCACAGAAAGCCGCATTCGGCACAATTTCGGCATGGCGCATCCCGAAGGCTATCGCAAAGCCGTGCGTCTTATGGATCTGGCCAACCGGTTCGGCCTGCCCGTGGTCAGCTTCATCGATACCGCGGGCGCCTATCCCGGCAAAGCGGGCGAAGAACGTGGCCAGGCTGAAGCCATCGCCAAGTCAATCGAGCGTTGCCTCACCTTGGATGTGCCCATGGTCTCTGTAATCATCGGCGAAGGTGGGTCGGGCGGCGCGATTGCCATTGCCTCGGCCAACCAGGTGCTGATGCTTGAACATTCGATCTATTCGGTGATTTCGCCGGAAGGCTGCGCTTCCATCTTATATCGCGACGCCGCAAAGGCCCGCGACGCGGCCGATGCAATGAAGATCACCGCGCAGGACTTGAAAGGCTTTGGCGTCGTCGACGACATTATCAAAGAGCCTCTGGGCGGCGCCCATCGCGACCCCGGCAAAACCATCCAGTCCGCAGGCCGCGCGATCAACAAGGCGCTCTCGGCCATGGAGGGCCTCTCGCCGCAAGAGCTCAAACGGCAACGCCGCGAACGGTTCTACGCGATTGGCCGAGAAGGACTGGCGTAGTCATGGCCCGCCGCCTTGTACTCATTACCGGAGCCTCTGCCGGCATCGGCGCTGAATTCGCCCGCCAATATGCTGCGCGCGGCTGGGATGTGGCGCTGACTGCACGCCGCGCTGATCGTCTCGAAGCGCTGGCCCGCGAAGTGGAAGACAAACACGGCGTAGCTTCTCTCGTCATCAGCCAGGACCTCGCCAAGCCCGGGGCGGTGGACACCATCCTGACGGAAATCGCGGAAGCGGGACGGCATGTGGACGGCGTCGTGAACAATGCAGGCTACGGCCTGCCCGGCACCTTTTTCAACACCAGCTGGAAAGACCAGGCCGACTTCCTGCAGGTGCTGCTCACGGCACCGATAGAGCTCACTCACAAGGTTCTGCCCGGCATGGCCGAGCGTCGCTTTGGCCGCATCATCAATGTCGCTTCGTTGGCCGGATATACGCCCGGGTCGAACGAACACACGCTGTACGCCCCGGTGAAAGCGGCGATGATCAAGTTCTCCGAAAGCGTGAATGCCGAAGCCAAAGCAGCGGGTCACAATATCCGCGCGTGCGCATTGTGTCCCGGCTTCACCTACAGCGAGTTTCACGATGTGAACGGTACGCGTGAAAAGACCAATGAGACGCCCGAATGGATGTGGATGCAAGCGGGCCCCGTGGTCGAGGCCGGCATCGACGCGGTTGAACGCGGACAGCCCGTAGTGGTGCCGGGAGCGGTGAACAAGAGCCTGGCCACACTGGCAAAGCTGCTGCCCGATCCTGTGGGGCGTGCGGTTATGCGAGAACAGTCAAAGCGGTTCCGGGACGCAGACTAGAGCATATTCTGCCCGGATCAAAAGTCTGACTCGAAAAGTGCGGCGATGCCATCAGACTAGATCAGGGCAGCGACCACTCGGCGGCCGGAAACACGCCCAGCACCTTCAAGGAAGCAGAGAAAAACGCCAATTCCTCGAGCGCCAACTGGACAGGCCGTTCATCTGGGTGGCCATCAATCTCGGAATAAAACTGGGTCGCCCGGAATTGGCCTCCGATCTGATAGCTTTCCAGCTTGGTCATATTGACGCCATTTGTCGCAAATCCGCCGAGTGCCTTGTACAGGGCTGCTGGAATATTGCGCACCTGGAACAGGAACGCCGTTTTGATCGCACCATCGCCCGGTTGCACATCAACCGGTTCGCGCGACATGATGACAAACCGCGTGGTGTTGTGGGCGGCGTCCTCAATGTCCTCGGCGAGAATCTCCAGGCCATAAACATCAGCCGCCAGACGAGGCGCGATCGCAGCCACGCCAGGATCGCCAGCCTCGCGCACTTCACGCGCCGCGCCGGCCGTATCCGCCGCCGTGAGCGCATCGATCTGGTGTTTTCGCAAAAAGGCCCGGCACTGCCCTAAAGCCATGGTGTGGGAGCGGGCGGCGCGCACCTGGTCCAATGGTGTTCCCGGCAGGGCCATAAGCTGAAACCGGATCGGTAGAAAATACTCGCCGATGATTTGCAGGTCGGTGCCCGGGAGCAAGTGGTGAATATCGCCCACGCGGCCAGCAATGGTATTTTCCACCGGGATCATGGCCAGTTCGGCACGACCGGATTCTACCGCTGCGAAAACGTCCTCAAACGTCCGGCACGGGACAGTATCCGCATCGGGAAAAGCATCGCCGCAGGCGATATGGGAGTTTGAGCCGGGCTCACCCTGGTAAGCGATTGTTTGCGTCATAAGACCCTTCCGCACCTGCGTCACCGCGTCAGTTGAAGGGGGCTTCTTAGCGTGGCATTTCGGCGAGGTGAACCGAATAGATGAAAGAGGCGTGCGCCATGGGCGATCTCACTCTGAACAAAGTATTGGGCGCTTTGCTGGCCGTAGCGCTCGGCGTGATGGGATTGCGGGAGCTGTCTTATCAGCTGTTCCCGTCGCCATCGGCCCACCATGACGACCATGGCGAGCCCAAATCGCTGAACGAGCAGATTGCCGAAACCTACGCCTATTACGTGCCTGTCGCTGACACCTCGGCGGGTGGCGGAGAGGAAGAACCGGTTTTTGACCTCGGGCTTGCCCTTGCCGCAGCGGATGTTTCGCGCGGCGAACGCTCATTCCTGGCAAAATGCTCCACCTGCCATTCCATTGAAGAAGGCGGCGGAAACGGCACCGGACCCGCGCTTTGGAACTCGATTGGTGTCCCAAAGGCGAGCCATGCCGGGTTCAACTATTCCAACGCGCTATCTGAAATTGGCGGCGAGTGGACCTATGAGAACATGAATGACTGGCTGTACAATCCGGCCGCCTATGCCCGTGGAACGTCCATGGCCTTCGCTGGCCTGCGCCGCGACGATGAGCGCGCCAATGTGATGGCATATCTGGCCCAGATGTCAGAAAATCCGCCGCCATTCCCAGCCTCACTTGCTGCTGAATCCGAAACCGCGACGGAAGACGGCGCAACCCTGGAAGACGCCAGCATCGAGGTGATGGAAGAGATCGAGACATCCGTTGAAGATACGGCTGACGCGATCACCGACGTCCTGGAAGACGTGACCGAAGAGCTCACTGACCCGGCCGAATAACTTCAGGCGAAGCCCTAACTTCATCAAAGCCGCTGGTGTTGCGCCCGCGGCTTTGTCTTATGCGGCGGCCTGATCGCGTGAGCCGGCATCGACCTTGTCTTGCGCCACGCCGCCCATGATGGGCGCCGCCAGATCGCGCAGAAAGGCTGTTCCCGAAGGCGTCCGCTCGATCAGTACGGACCGCAGGTCGCGCTCGTCGGGGCGACGACGGACGAGATCAAAGCGCGACAAGGCATCAATCGCCCGGGTCACAACTGGTTTGGACAGATCCAGCTGTGCAGCCAGGCCTCGCACCGTGTGCGGTCCGGCCTCCAGGACAACTGTCAAAAGAATGGCCAGTTGCCGGGCTGTAAGGTCTGGCCGGTCAGCGCGCACCGTCTCACAAAAGGTACGACGGAGGCACTCCATGGCATCGCGGGGTGAAAGGTCTGGCTGGCTCATGCTTTATCTCCCCATTCAATATCTTAACGAATCGTTGAGGGGTTCGCCGGGCGCGTCCAGTAATTTTGTTTTGCCGTGCAATTTGCCGATTAGTATCGCGCGCGCAGCATCGCCCAGACGGCCCGCAAGCCCGTGGCGGCACCACCCGCCGGACGGCCATAACGACCCTCTCGCCAGGCCCAGATATCAAAGTGCATCCAGTTGTTTGGCCGCTCGACGAATTGAGAGAGATACACCGCTGCAGTGATCGACCCGGCCATGCGCCCGCCGGAATTGCTGATATCGGCAATCGAACTCGACAACATTGATTTGTACGGCCGCCAGAGCGGCATCCGCCAGACCGGATCACCGCTGACTGTCGATCCTTCCTCAAGCGTGCCGGCCAGCGAGTCATTGTCCGTGTAGAAAGGGGCCAGGTCTGGCCCCAGCGCCACCCGGGCCGCGCCGGTCAGCGTTGCGAAATCCATCATCAGGTCAGGCTGGTTTTCCTCCGCACGCGCAATGGCGTCACATAGGATAAGCCGGCCCTCGGCATCGGTGTTGTCAATCTCAACATTCAGCCCTTTGCGCGTTTTCAGAACGTCGCCAGGACGAAACGCGTTGCCTGCGACAGAATTCTCCACCGCCGGCACCAGCAGTTTCAGCTGCACGGGAAGCTGCGCCTCCATGACGAGCTGAGCCAGCGCAATGGCATGGGCCGCACCGCCCATATCCTTCTTCATCAAGCGCATGTAATCGCCGGTTTTGATGTTCAGACCACCTGTATCAAAAGCAACGCCCTTGCCGACAATCGCCAGAACTGGATCGGTGGGCTTTCCCCAGCTGAGTTCCAGAAGGCGTGGCGGGTCTTCGGCGGCGCGGCCCACAGCGTGGATCATGGGATAGTTGGCGGTCAGCAGCGCATCGCCGAGGGTCACCTCAAGCGTTGCGCCGGTGTTTTCGGCGAGGTTGGAAACCGCGGCCTGCAAGCCGCTTGGGCCCATTTCCTCCGCGGGGGTATTCACAAGGTCGCGCAGCAAACGGATCGCGCGGGCCTCTCGGTCGGCATCTGAAGCGATCTCTTCTGGCAAGACCAGTTGCGGCGGTGCGCCCGCCGAACGATAGGCCGTGAAGCGATAGGCGCCGTCGAGCCAGCCCGAAGTCACCCACTCCATGGGATAGGTGTCAGGCAGCGCCGCAATGGCATACCGCCCCGCGGGCAAAGACGCCGCCAGCGCCGCAACAGCCAGGCCATCCGACCCACCACCCAAGCCGAACACGACCCGCTCGATGGCGCCATCCTCAGCCGCTAGGACGAGCCTGGAGCCCGCATCCGGCTTAAAGCCCATGGCGTCCGCAAACGCGCGCAGACGTGGTGTGGCCGTCAGCTGTGGCCAACTCGCTTCGGTGACGAGGTCGACCGGGATAGAGCCTGCACTGTCAGTGGTGAAAACGGGGTCCATGGGCACGTATTACCTCTTTTTGCGTTCTGGCCATTGGTTAAGGCCGGGGCGCGTTTTGTTAACGCCTCTTTGAGGGGTTCACCCTTAAGGCTTTTGTGATCTGTTTCGACGGGAGAGATGGAAATGTCCAGTTTCAGAACCACCGGGACCCTGCTGACCGCCATGACTCTGTTGGGCGCGGCTGGGTGCGCCAGCGCCCCCGCGAGCGATGCGACTGAGCTTACCGCACAGGCCGAAGCCGCCGAGGCCCAACAACTCAGTCGGGAACAAGCCACCCGCCTCCAACCGCTCGAGCGGGCAAACTTCTGGGCGCAGGAACATGCTGGGGACCCAACGGACCTGACAGCGTCCATAGAGTTTGCGAAATCCTTGCGGGAAATCGGCAGCCAGGAGCGTGCGAGCGAAGTGGCCCGCCAGGCCGCCGTGATTTATCCGGACTCCGCTGATCTGCAGCTTGTATATGGACGCGCCCTCAGCTCTCAAAAGCGCTATCGCGAAGCGGCGCGCGCACTGAGCCGGGCAGCAATGCTGAAGCCAGGCTCTTCCGATGCGCTGGCATTGCTTGGCTTTGTCCATGACCAGGTTGGCGACCATGCCAGCGCCCAGGCCGCCTATAGCCGGGCGCTCGAGATCGACCCCAACCGCGCCGGCACACTTTCAAATTTCGGTCTATCGCTGGCGCTGTCTGGCGATCTCGCCGAAGCAGAGACCAGGCTTCGCAAGGCGGTGGCTCTGGATGAGAGAAGCACCCAGGTTCGCCAGAACCTCGTGCTGATTCTTGGTCTGCAGGGGCGCTATGATGAAATGCGCGATGCCGCGGGTGATGCCCCGGAAGGCATTCTGGAACAGAACATCGAAGTGCTCCGCGCCCTGCGCGGGGATGCTGTGGCACAGGCCGCCGAAGCTGCAACGGCGCAGACCGCAGCGCCGAGCCTTCGGTCGACCACAGACGGCTAGCCGGAATTCGGGCCGCCCGGCATGATTGGGCGGTCTTCATGTCCCCCCATCGACATGTGCCGATCATACATCACCAGTGCGCCCGCGAGGCTCACATTGATGCAGAACTTGGTAGGTATCTTCACCACATGATGGCACCGCGAGAGCATCTCTTGCGTCAGGTCTCCGCGTTCCCGGCCCAGAACATAGGCTGCGGCCTGGGGATGCCGGAAACTCGGCAGCATGACTGCGTCATCGGTCAATTCAACGCCCACCAGCTGGCACCCCTTGGGCAGCGCCATCTCGTCAATCGTGTCCCACTGATAATATGGGACATGCTCAAACGTCTTTGACGTGTCAGAGCGATAGGCATCGCGCACCTTGTGTTCAGCATCCACCGAAAACACGAAACTGGCGCCAAATGCATTCGCCGTGCGCATCAAAGCGCCCATGTTCATGGGTTTGGAAATGCCTTCGGCACCGATTGCGAAATAGCCTCTCATGGCGCCGTTCTAGCCGATGGACGGCCAGAAACGGAAGGCCACCAGCATAACGGCCAGCAAAAACGGTACAATGACAGTGATCTGACGGCCAATCTGGATCTGCCGCAGCGGCCCAGCGAACGCCGTTCGTGCATGCTCTACTTCGGCCTGGTGCGCAGCCGTGTCGATCGCAGGCAATCGCCGTCCGCCCACCGCATGGGCGACAATCGCGGCGACCTCGTCCCGGCTGGCGGTCTTCACGCGATCGCCAATCGCAAGCCGCAAGCCCGTGCCTGCAAAATATCGCAGCTGCAGCCCAAGAAAGCCGACAAACGCCACACCCATGCACGCAACCCAGAACAGAGCTTCCCCCAAAGCCATCAGCGTGTCGCCACTTCGAACTGGCCGGAAGAGGTCGCAACGCCGCGCTTCATACCTTCAGACAGGAACGGCATCGTCACATTGCCCAGCACATCAACGGCAATCAGACCGCCATCACCACCGAGGAAACGCACATCCTGCAAGGCCGCATTGGCCGCATCGAACAGGCCTTGGCGGCCATATCGGACTCTGGCGGAAACATCAGCCGCCACGGCGGCCCGGATGAAGTATTCGCCCTGCCCGGTGCAGCTGACCGCGACGCGCTCATCGGCCCAGGTGCCTGCGCCAATCAGCGGTGAGTCGCCAACCCTGCCCGGCATCTTGCCAAGCACACCGCCGGTGGACGTGGCAGAAGCCAACGCACCATGGCTGTCTCGCGCAACGGCGCCGACCGTACCATGCGCCAGCTCGCCCGGCGTAACAGGGCGATCAACGGAGGGTTTGTAGTAGGCACCAGGGTTCCAGACGCGCTTCAGGTTGAAAGGCTTGAGGAAAAGCCCCGCCCCTTTTCCCACCAGCAATACATGGGGGCATTCGTCCATCACGGTTCGCGCTGCGGTGATCGGGCTGCGAAATCCCCTCAACGCGGCGACACTTCCAGCCTGACGTGTGCGCCCCTCCATGATTGCTGCGTCCAACTCCCACTGCCCGAGCGCGTTGGCGGAAGCGCCGCGTCCGGCAATATGATGGCCACAGTCTTCCAGCGCCTCGACCGCAGCCTGCACCACATCAATCGCCCGCGCGCCCGTGGAAAGCGCCGCCGCACCGGATTTCAGCGTGTCGGCCATGTGGCGTTCAGACTCAGAGTAACTGTCCCGGGACAAGGGCCCCGCACCGCCATGCATCGCAAGCGACCAGTCCAGGCTCATTTGGTGGCCCCTACGGCAAGCTTGCTTTGACATTTGCGCGCGGTAGGCTCCTCGCCATCAAAGAGCAGCCATGGCCTGGAGTTACTGCACATGAAAGCGATCCTGTCAAAAGCGCCCGGGGGACCCGAAACGCTCGTACTCGAAGACATTCCGGCGCCGACCGCCGGTAAGGGAAATGTGGTCCTAGAGGTAAAGGCCATCGGTGTGAACTTCCCAGATTCACTGATCATCCAGGACCTGTATCAGTTCAAGCCCGAACGCCCCTTTTCCCCAGGCGGCGAGGTTGCCGGTGTTGTGTCGGAGGTGGGCGAGGGGGTCGAGCACCTCAAATCAGGTCAACGCGTGATCGGATCGCTTGGCTGGGGCGGCATGACCGAAATGATCGAAGTCGATGCAGGCCGGTGCATCCCTATTCCCGATGAAATGCCGTTTGAAGAAGCCGCAGCCTTCATGATGACCTACGGCACCAGCCATTATGCCCTGAAAGACCGGGCCGACCCGAAGCCTGGCGAAAGCCTGCTCGTGCTCGGCGCCGCCGGAGGTGTGGGCATCGCTGCGGTGGAACTGGGCAAGGCCATGGACCTGACCGTGATCGCTGCGGCGTCGACCCAGGAGAAAATCGACTTCTGCCTCAGCAAGGGCGCCGATAAGGGCATTGTCTACCCGACCGGCTCACTCGACCGCGGCCAGCAGAAAGACTTTTCCGGCCAGATCAAGGACGTGAGCGGCGGCGGTGTGGACATCATCTATGATGGTGTTGGCGGCGACTATGCCGAACCGGCCCTGCGCGCGATGAACTGGGAAGGCCGCTTTCTGGTGGTCGGTTTTCCAGCCGGTATCCCAAAACTGCCGCTGAATCTCACATTGCTGAAAAGCTGTGATGTGCGCGGCGTGTTCTGGGGCGCCTTTGTAGCGCGCAATCCCAAGCGCAACGCTGAGCATGTGGCCGAGCTGTTTGAGTTCTACAAGACCGGCAAAATCAAACCGCACATCTCCAACACCTACCCGCTCGCAGAGGCACCCGCAGCGATCACTGAGCTGATGGAACGCCGCGCCAAGGGTAAGGTGGTGGTGACGGTCTAACCGGTCGTAGACAAGACAGCCCCCGGCTCGCATTCACCAGGGTGAACACAGCGTAAAAAACTGCATTTAATGCGACTCGTGCGCATCCATTTTCCAGAAATACACAATGGATACCGTGCGAAGGCACCATTCTTGCTCCGCGATCATTTCTACTCTGGGTTAGCGGAGCGTCGCACGAAAATGGATCACGTCGAGGGTATGAGTGACAACGCGTCGAACACCTCGCATGAACGTCAGCTTCCAGGCGACCCGGTTTATCGCTTTGTCGGCAACCGTCTGAAACACTATCGGCGCGCAAAGGGTCTTCGGCAGGCAGAA
>JBCCAA010000041.1:0-27750 GCA_039815055.1 Pseudomonadota bacterium
CGATATCTTTGTCGGCCGAGGGATGGCGCGGATCATGTCGCTGGTGATGACCATTTTCATGATTGTGCCCATCCTGGCGCCGTCCATTGGCCAGGTCGTACTGTATGTGGCCCCTTGGCAGTGGATATTCGCGGCGCTGACCATCTACGGCGCCCTGATATTTGCCTGGGTGTGGTTTCGGGTACCTGAAACCCTTCCAGACGGAGGCCGGCCAGACCTCAGCCTGCAAGAATCAGCGCGCGCTTATGGCGAAGTATTTTCGACCCGGGTAACCCTTGGTTACATGGCCGCTTCCGGCGTCATTTTTGGCGCCTTGTTTGCCTTCATCGGCTCTGCGGAACAGATCATGACGGAGGTATACGACACGGGCGATGCCTTCGTGGTCTGGTTTGCGCTGGTGGCGGCCACGCTGTCGGTGGCGACTTATACCAATTCCAGGCTGGTAGAGCGTTTTGGCATGCGGCGTTTGAGCCAGGCGGCCTTGATTGGGTTCATCGGGTTCGCGCTGTTGCTGTTAGTGTTGCTCAGTGTGTTTGGCGAACGGTTCTATATTTTCTTCCCATTGTTTGCCGCGATGTTTGCGTGTTTCGGCATGATCGGCTCGAATTTCAACGCCATGGCGATGGAGCCGCTAGGCAAGATCGCCGGCACGGCCAGTGCGGCCTACGGTTTTGCGACAACGACGTTTTCCAGCTTGCTCGGCTGGATTATTGGCTCACAGTATAATGGCAGCTCGATCCCGGTGGTCGCAGGCTTCGCGGTGCTCGGTATCCTCTGTTTTGCTGTGGTATTTGTGGTGGAGCGAGGAAAACTGTTCCAATGCCGGTAGCTAGTTATTTGGCGTTAGCCAGGCCGCTTCGGCTGCGTCCACTACATCGCTGATGATTTCAGTGATCTTGAAGTCTTTCGGCGTGTAGACGCGGCGCACACCCATTTGCTTCAGCGCCAATTCGTCTTCGGGTGGAATGATGCCGCCGACCACCAATGGTGTGCCGTCCAGGCCCGCCTTGCGCATTTCAGCCAGCGTTTCACGCACCAGATCCAGATGCGACCCGGACAGAATCGATAGGCCGATGACGTGGGCGCCTGCGGCCTTGGCCTGGGTGACAATCTCTACCGGCGTGAAGCGGATACCTTGATACACAACCTCCATCCCGGCGGCGCGCGCGCGTGAGGTGATCTGTTCGGCGCCGTTGGAGTGGCCATCTAGGCCCGGCTTGCCGAGCACATAGGTCAGCCGTCGCCCAAGCGCGTCTGAAAGCGCATCGACCCTGGCCTTCACCGCTTCAATGTCTTCTTCGCCGCCTGCGTCGACCATGATGGCCACGCCAGTCGGGGCGCGGTATTCGCCAAACACCTCACGCAAGGCCGCGCCCCATTCGCCGGTTGTGACCCCAGCCTTCGCGGCGGTGATGGACGGTTCCATGATGTTGCGGCCGTCCGTGGCGGCGGCCTTGAGGTCTGCCAGAGCGGCGTCGACGGCGCTGGATTCGCGGCCGCTGCGCCACGCCTTTAGCGCCTGAACCTGCCCGACCTCCACCGCGGGATCGACAGTTTGGATTGCGCGTTCCCCCGTGCCGAGCGGGCTGTCTTCGGTGTTTGTAAAGGCGTTCACGCCAATGACGCATTGCTCGCCGGATTCAATATTCAGTATACGAATTGAGTGAGCGTCTACCAGCTGTTCCTTCATGTAGGTGATGGCCTGTTCCTGGTTCAAGCCGTCCATTCTTGCGAGTTCGCCCCGGGCCGCATCTTTCAGCTCCTCAGTCTTTGCGTCGATCACGTGGGAGCCGTCAAACAGGTCTTCATACTCCAAAAGGTCGGTCTCAAGCGCCAGGATCTGTTGCAATCGCAACGACCATTGTTGATCCCACGGGCGCGGCAGGCCCATGGCTTCATTCCATGCCGGCAATTGCAACGCGCGGCAGCGCGCGCGCTTGGATAACGTCACCGCCAAGGCTTCAATCAGAATACGGTAGACATTGTTTTCCGGTTGCTGCTCGGTCAGGCCAAGAGAATTGACCTGGACACCATAGCGAAAACGGAGCGCTCGCTCGTCTATCACACCGTAGCGCTCTCGGCCGATCTCTTCCCATAAGTCAACGAATGCGCGCATCTTGCAAAGCTCGGTGACGAAGCGCACGCCGGCATTCACAAAGAAACTAATCCGTCCAAAGACGAAATTAAATTCCGTATCCGGAACATCACCGCTTTCCTTCACCGCATCCAGGACCGAAACCGCAGTCGCCAACGCATAGGCGAGCTCGTGTTCTGGCGTCGCGCCGGCCTCCTGCAAGTGGTAGGAACACACATTCATAGGGTTCCATTTCGGCACCTCGGTGTAGCACCAGCTCACCATATCGGTGATCAGGCGCATGGAGGGGCGAGGTGGAAACACATAAGTGCCGCGCGACAAATATTCCTTGATGATGTCGTTTTGGGTGGTCCCGCGCAGGGCTTTTCGATCATCGCCGCGCTCATCGGCCAGCGCCACATAAAGGGCAAGCAACCAGGCCGCCGGCGCATTGATCGTCATTGACGTGTTCATCTCTTCCAATGGCATACCGGCAAACAGCGTCCGCATATCGCCAAGGTGTTTGATCGGCACGCCCACTTTGCCGACCTCGCCTTTGGCCAGGATGTGGTCGGCGTCATAGGCCGTCTGGGTGGGCAGGTCGAAAGCAATGGACAGGCCCGTCTGGCCGTTGTCGAGGTTGGTACGAAACAGCGCGTTGGAGGTTTCCGCCGAGGAATGTCCCGCATAGGTGCGGAAAATCCACGGGCGGTCAGGTTGATGTTGGAAGGGCGGTTTGGAATCGGAGGGCATGGGCGCTCTGGTCTCGGGGTCACTGCGCAAGATGCCCGCGCAACATCGGCGCGGCAAGGCGACGGTGCGGGCCACCGCTCACCCCTCAATCGCTATTGGGTCAAAAGATTTTGCAGTTGTGTCAATACGGAACGTTTCTCATCACGGTCTGACCCCGGCCATACCCGCAATGGCGCCCTTGCATCCTGTAATTGTTGCAGAAGTTGTGGCGCGTTGGGCGGGGGTCATACTCTTAACCAAGACAAAGCCGAACACGCCCCAGTACGCCATTGGGATGGCACTGCAAAAAACACTCTCTCCATCGGGGAAACCGCTTTAGCGCGCTGTTTTCGTTACGTATATGAAACGAGACTATGCGGCGTTTGCCCATGGACCGTTCACCGTTCCCGGAGGGGCCGGGGGGCTCAACAACTCAATGGCCAAGGGGTTTGGACATGAAAATGGTAGGGAAGGGACTGCTGGCTGGCGTATTCGCCGTTTCGCTCGTCCCATGGGCGGCCACCGCCCAAAGTTATGAGGCGCCAGCAGACGCGTCGTCTGAACGCGTGCTTTCTGAAACCGAAATCACCGATCTTCTCGAACGCTCACGCGCGGCAGGTGTTGCGGTCAGTCGTGACACGGCAGAGTTCGCCTATATCGGCGGATCGCAAACGGCTGTTGAGACGCAGGTTTGCTGCGAGCCGGTTCAGGAAGAAGTGACCGTGGAAGACCGTGAAGAGGTCACCGAGAGTTATTTCGACGCTATCACCGCGCGTGAAATCATCCAGCCAGTCGAACGCACCATCATCCAGCCCATCGAGCGCCAGATCGCAGAAGGCCGTATGGAAGAAGTGACCGAGCCGGTGGTCTATGAAACCGACCGCCTGCCAGTGATCATTGAAGAAGACGCAGTTCCGCAGGTGATCGAGACCATTATCCCGCAGGAAACGGTCGAGACCCGCGAAGAAGTGTCTGAGACCTTCTATGATGCCATCGCCCAGCGTGACATCATCCAGCCGGTCGAGCGCACCGTCGTGGTTCCCGTACAGCGCCGCATCGTTCGCCCGCTTAGCGAAACCGTCACCGCGCCGACGCGTTATGAAGAAAACATCCTGCCAACGATCATCGAAGAAGATGCCGTTCCGCAAATTGTTGAAACCTACACCCCGCAGCTCACCGAGAACCGCGTGGAAGAGGTCACCGACGTCGTCATCGATTACGTTGCCGAACGCAATATCTACCAGCCGCTGGAGCGTACGATCATCCAGCCGATCGAGCGTCGCATTATGCAGCCGCGCACCGAAACGATCACCCGCGACACGATGTATGAGGAAGAAGTGCTTCCCGTTCGCGTCGAAACCGATCCTGCGCCGCAAATCGTGGAAAACGTGATCGAGCAAGTATCCGAGCGCGTCGTTTACGAAGTTGAAGACGTCTATATCGACCAGATCACCCGCAACGTGATCCAGCCGGTTGTCGTCACCAACATCCAGCCGATCGAGCGTCGTATCCTGCGTCCGCAAAGCGAAACCATCACGGAAGCTACACGCTATGAAGAAGAGCGTCTGTCAGTGATCGTCAATCAGGCCACAATCCCTGACACGGTGATCAATTACATCCCGCAGGTTTCCGAGACCCGCACCGAAGAAGTCACCGAGACCTACTTCGAAGCGGTCACCCAGCGCGACATCTATCAACCGATCGTTCGCACCATAGTGCAGCCGGTTGAGATCCGCCGCGTGCGCCCCCAGGTCGAAACCGTAACGGCACCTATCCGCTACGAGACCTCGCGTGCTCAGCAAATCATCATCAATATCGGTACGCCTTCCTGCAACTGCGGCGGCGCGTACTAAAGACCCCAATACCCCTGGGCCTGCTCCGGCAGGCCTGGCTGGCCCCCGCCTTCGTTGCGGGGGTCTTTTTTATTCGCCAGGCAGCGCAACGATGGGTCGTTCGACAATGTCTGACACGGGCACCGTAAAGTCCGTCCAGTCATAACGGCTGAGCTTGAAGGCCCAGCCATCTGCGCGCGAATTGACGTCTTCGGCCCGGTGGGCGCCCTCCGCTGCTTCCACCGCGCGGATGGTCAGATAGGGCCCGTCAGCTTCTTCGAACGCATCGGCAATTACTTCCAACCCGTCTTTCGTCAGGGTGATATGACGGGCGACGGGTTCGGTTGTCAGATCTGTTATCGGCTTGACGCTGAGCGGGGCAAAACGCGACAAGGCCAGCGATGGTGTCGCTGCAGCGAGGCGATTGACCAGACGGTTGTCGTCAAACCCGGGCGCTGGAACGAAGTCACGCGGCCCGCCGCCGTCCGGCCGGGTCAGGTGAAGTCGCTCGCCTGAGCCATCGGTCAGTATCACGCCAGCAATTGCATCAGGGACAATGGCGATGACCTGGAAGTCCATCCAGCTTTGCGGGTTTTGCAGTGGTGGCAGATCGCCCTCCACACGAAACGCCAGGGCGTCGCCGGGCTCACGCAGATACAGCGTTTCATTGCGTCGCCCGAGGATGAAGCCCGCCAGCGTCTCGCCCGCCTCATCATAGATTCGCACTTCCGCGCCGGTGCCTCCGGCATCGGGATCGCCGAGCCCCAGCCGGTCATGCTTGCGCGGATCGCTGGTTCGTGGCTCGGCCCAGCTGAGCTCCGACAGGCTGACCAGTAGGGCGCCGATCCGGTCTGTTCGCACCGGATATCCGCGCACATGGTCCATCCGCCACCCTGCGCCGCTGTTGACCAGTTCATACCCACCATCGGCGAGGCGGACAGCGATGCGCGTGGCCGACGTGCTGACATTGGTAGCCACCACAGGTGTGCCTGACTTGGGATGCGACAGGCTCTGCGGGCCATCCGTAAGAGCAGACAGACCCATCAGACCGAGCAGCACGACGCCGGCCGCGCCTATCCCCAATAGTCTGCGGCGTCGTCGCCCGGTGATGCTCGCCGGAAGGCTCATCCCGCACCCCTGCGACCTGTCAGCCAGACCAGCAAACCGATCAGCACCATCAGGACGGCGCCGCCCCAGATATTGATCACTTTCAGCGTGGCCTCCAGCCCGTCAATATCTCGGCGAAAGTCCCGCTCGATTGTGCGCAGGTGCGCGCGCGTATCCAGAATATCGCTGCGCAGAGCCTGGAGACGAGCCCGTTCTTCTGGCGAAAGCCCCGCTTCCAGTTCACCGCCAATCGCCATGCCCGCGGCCAGTTCTGATTGCAGGTCATCGAGTTGGCCTTGTGCGGTGAACAAGCGGTCTTCGAGTTGAACCTGCTGGTCGAAGAACTGCGATTCGGCCTGGGTGCGCATGTCATCGACACGGCTCATTGGGCGCAGGCTTTCGGCGCGCGAACGAAGCGTCAGCAGGCCATCAATACCGGTCAGCGCATCGACGCTGTTTAGAAGGAGCGTGGCATTATCGGCAATCACAGCATTGCCATTAGGGTTGATGTAGAACCCATCATCGACGAAATCAGCGTCTGCGATGATGACGATGGTCGCGCGGCGCTCGCTTTCGTCGATATGGCCCGGCGTGCCCGCTGCCTCGGCGCGTAGCAACTCGTCACCAATGGGGTCGCCGGTGACCGGCAGAAGCGGCCGCCCGTCTGGAAAGGCGGAGGTCAGTTCGCCGGAATAGCGCGCGGCCATGGTCAGCGGCGATTCCAGCCCGTCATAGGCACGTAAAACCTCTGATGGCGGCATGTCCTGGGCCGCGCGGTTGGCATCGATGAACGAGGGCGACGGCCCGGTCGAGATCAGGATCGCAGCGTCCAGCGGGCTGTTGTCATCGTGGAACAGGGCGCCGGGCGCGCCGAAATTCACCGCGCGTTGAAGCTCTGCAACTATAGGGTCGGCCCGGCTCATGTCTGCGGGCGGCGCGGCAATGAACAGTGGTTGGCCAACCACGCTTGCCCGGCCTTCAGCGTCCACCGTCTGAATGGGCAGCGCGTTGGTGGCGTCGGCCACTGCGCCGTCGGCCAGCCGCACGCCCCAATGGTCGCCAAGCGGGCCAAGCCGGCTCTGGCGTGGCGCGGGATCAAGGTCGAAGAAACCGTCCCCGCCAGCGACCTTGGTGGCGGGGTCGACTAACCAGATCAGCCGACCCTGGCGCAGCACAAACTGGTCGATCAACCACGTCTGATAGTCATTCAGGTCCCCGGCATGGGCCAGGATCAAGACATCAAGATCGTCTGGAAGGGAGGCGAAGGTCCCGGGAATCTGTTCCAGATCATAAGATCGCTTCAAGTCCCGCAACACCGCATAGCCCGTGCCCTCACCTCCGGCATTGAGGCCCGGCAGGCTTGAGACCAGTCCGATCTTCGGCAGAGCCGGATTGTCCAGACGCGAGATCATCCGGGTCAGGTCATATTCCAGAGTGCCTTCCCGCTCTGGCGCCAGAAAGGGAATGATCCGCTCATCATCGACGGTGTTGCGCCCGATCAACCCCAGATACAGGGGATCGACGGTCTGGGTCGGCACGGCGGTGATACCGGCGGCGAGCGCGATGTCCTCACCTTCAGAAAACGGCAGCGGATCGATCTCGCGTACGCGCAATTTGCCGCCGCTCACGGTCTCATAGCTGTCGAGTAGTTCGCGGACACGGGCGGCATGGGCGCGAATGCGTGGATAGTCCTGCCCGATCCCGCGCGAATAGACAAAGGTGATATCCACCGGTTCTGTAATGGCGCGCAGGGTGTCTCGAGTCGCGGGCGTCAATGTGTAGAGGCTGCGTTCCGTGAAATCGAGCCGCGCCGGCGCCAGCCGCGGTTGAAGCGCCAGATTTCCGAGCACAAACAACCCGACCAATGCCAGGCCGGCGCTCGCAGCCCAGCCTTTTCCGGTGAACCAGCCCATCATGACGCGCGCCTCCGGGCGGCCCACAAACCGTTCAGCGTCGCAAACAGCAAGATAACGCTGAGGAAAAAGAATATGCCGCGCAGTTCCAGAACGCCGTTCTGCGCTGGAGCGAAATGAGTGAGGAAGGAAAACCCGGCCACCGATTCTGATACGCCTGCGCCAAACACGCCGGTAATTCCCGACAGGACCAGCGGCCAACCCGCTGCGGTAAACAGGAATGACACAACCACGGCCAGAACAAATGCCGTCACTTGCCTTGATGTCAGCGCGGACGCCGCCGCACCGATGGAGATGTAGGCGCCGGCCATCGTGAAGCTGATGAGGTAGGCCAGCGCAATGGCGGCATTGTCCGGGCTACCAAGGTAGTTGGCGGTGATCCACATCGGCAGGGTCAACACCAGGGCGAGGCCGGCCACTGCCCAGGCCGCGAAGATCTTGCCGAGCACAAGGCCGGGCAATTCTACGGGTAGTGACAGCAAAAGCTCGTCGGTCCCACCGGCGCGTTCATCGGCCCACAGGCGCATGGCAAGCGCCGGCAGGAAGATCATGTAAAGCCACGGGTGCCAGACAAAGAAGGGGCCCAGATCGACCGTGCCCGTGTCAAAAAAGCGGGCACCTTCCCAGGTGAACAAGCCCAGCGCTACAAGGAACACGGTGATGAACACATAGGCGACGGGTTGGCCGAAATAGGCGCGAATTTCCCTTTGGAATGCCGCGCGAAGGCCGCGAAAGGGGGCGGTCATTCGCTCCATCAGGCTGCGTCCGCTTCGGTCTGGTCGGTGAGATTGCGGAATGCTTCTTCCAGGCTGGTGCCTTCGCTTAGCGCCCCGGGCGTGCTGTCGGTGACCATACGGCCGCGGTCAACGATCACCACGCGCGAGCACATGGCCGGCACCTCTTCCAGCGTATGGGTGGAGATGAGAATAGTCTTCTCACTGGCCATGCGCGCGATGAGTGCGCGGACTGCCCGCTTCTGGTTCGGGTCCAGGCCATCCGTGGGTTCGTCCAGGATCAACACGGGAGGATCATGCAGGATGGCGCCCGCCAGGCCGACGCGGCGGCGATATCCCTTGGACAGCGCGCCAATCGGTTTGTTTGCAACATTGGCAATGCGGGCATCGGCAATGGCTTTGTCGATGCGGTCGCCGCGCTCAGCTTTGGGAAGGTTGCGCGCGCGGGCCAGAAACATCAGGAATTCAGGCGGTGTCATGTCGAGATAGAGCGGCGCGCCTTCCGGCAGATAGCCGAGCGAGGCCTGGGCTTTCACCCGGTCTTCGATGATCGAATGACCGCAGATTTCTGCATCGCCGGAATCTGGCAGCAACACCCCGGCCACCATCCGCATGGTAGTGGATTTGCCAGCTCCGTTCGGCCCCAGAAAGCCAACCACGTCTCCGGGCGCGGCCTCAAGCGACAGCTTGTCCACCGCCAGCTTGCCGGCAAAGCTTTTGGAAAGGGCGCGCAGAGAAAGCATATTCGCGGTCGTTATCCCGATCCCGGCTCCCGATTTCACCTATACAGATTGGTGAATCGATTCCAGTGGCCAATTCAGTCGCGGCGGGCATGGCCGCGCCGCATCTCCTCGGCTATCACAGTCTGGATAACCACCACCGAACACGAAACATGAAATTACCGATAGGGGATGCGCCATGTCCGTTACAACCGCCACGATTGACTACACCGCCAACGGTCTTGTTTGCGAGGGATACTTCGCCAAACCGGACGGTGAGAATTTACCCGTGGTTCTAGTGTCCCACGCCTGGGGCGGGCTTGGTGACAACGAAAAAGGCAAGTGCGACCGGATTGCGGCCGAACTTGGCTATGCCGCTTTCGCTGTGGATGTTTACGGCAAAGGGAACCGCGGCACCTCGGTTGAAGAAAATCAGGCGCTGATGACACCGCTTCTGGGCGACCGCGCCGAGCTGCAGGCCCGGTTAGCCGGAGCGATTGAGGCGTCGAAGTCGCTGGACGGCGTGGATGCCTCAAAGCGCGCGGCTGCGGGATACTGCTTTGGCGGCCTTTGCGTCCTGGACATGGCGCGGGCCGGGATGGACGTGGCCGGTGTAGCGAGCTTCCACGGCTTGTTTGGCCCGCCTGACAATCTGTCTGGCTACCAGATCTCGGCCAAGGTCGCCGCCTTCCATGGCTGGAGTGATCCAATGGCCGAGCCAGATAGTGTCCTCGGCCTTGCCACCGAGATGGATGGCGCTGGCGCGGACTGGCAGCTGCACGCCTATGGCGGTGTCTACCACTCCTTCACAACGCCCGGCGCCAACAATCCTGAGATGGGCACGATCTATGATGCCACGGCCGATGCCCGCAGCTGGGCGACGTTCAAAGACTTCCTCGCCGGCGTGTTTGCCTGATCTTTAAGGTTTCATTCGGCGCGCCTGCCCTTAAGTTCAAACAACAGTATATGCTCAGGAGACAGATCATGGAGCGCACACTGCCTTTTGCCGTGTTGGGGCTCAGCCTCGCGGCCATGACCGCCTGCGGGGCCGCGCCGGTCGAGGACGCCGAACCTGAAAGCCAGCGCCTGGAGGCCTCGGTCACCACGGTCGCCGCGGTTGCGGATGACGCGAACGAGCAAAGTGATGAGCCCGAAATCGGCGATCGCATCGATGATAGCCGCACAGTCGAGGCAGCCGATAATTCCCTCATGGCAGCGGTGCGCAAGGAACAGGAACGCCTTGAGGCGCTGGAATCGCGCGGTATTCGCGAGATTGGCTGGGAAGAACTGATGCCCGCCGGCGAGGAAGAAAAACTCGCCGAGCTTTACCAGCAGCAGATGGCAATGCTCTATTCCGGCTCGCCCATCATTGAAGGGTCTGCGGCCGACGCCATGGTCCAGATCGGCACCTTTAACACGGTCCCGGAGCTGAATGAGCTGAAGATTCGCTTGCCCGGTTACACGGTGCCGTTTGAGTTCGACGCAAATGCCGAGATCACCGAGTTCCTTCTCGTGCCCTATTTCGGCGCCTGTATTCACGCGCCGCCACCGCCGCCGAACCAGACCATTTTCGTGATCGCGGATGATCCGATCCGCCTGAAAGATCTCGCCCAGGCGGTTTGGATCGAAGGCACAATGTTCACACAGACGCAGACATCTGAGCTTGCCGATGCTGCCTATACGATCAGGCTCGAAAATATCGAAACGTACGACTATTAGCCCCGCGCCGCTCTGACGCGCTGGCCTCATCGTCAAACACGCTAGCTTAAGGCCGGGAACTGATCCGGGAGCGGCCATATGAACAGCGTTGTCTTTGGTGCCAGTGGTGGAATTGGCCGTGCGGTTGTTGAGCATCTGCTGACCCGAGCATCAACAGTTATTGCGGTATCACGCAGCGGTGCCGACATTCCGGGCGCGACGTCTCTGGCTGCCGATTTTACCGATGAAACCGAGATTGCGGCAGCGGCTGCCAAAATTGGTGAAACGACAACGCCTGACCTTGTCATCGTGGCCTCCGGCCTCCTGTCCGGGCCAGACGGCCTGGAGCCGGAAAAATCCTATCGCCATCAATCCATGGACGCGTTCCAACGGGTGTTTGCCATCAACACGTTTGCGCCCGCGCTGGTGGCGAAACACATGTTTCCCCTTATGCCGCGCAAAGAGCGGGCCGTATTTGCGGCCTTGTCGGCCCGGGTCGGATCGATTTCTGACAATCGGATGGGTGGGTGGCATGCCTATCGCGCGTCAAAGGCGGCGCTCAACATGCTGATCCGCAATTTCGCGATTGAGCAGGCGCGCCGGAACCCGAACTTCATCGTTGTGGGCCTGCATCCGGGCACAGTGGATACAGGACTGTCCAAGCCGTTCCAGTCTGGCGTGCCGGACACCCAACTGTTCACGCCCAGCCATAGTGCTGGCCAAATGCTGGACGTTCTCGAAAGCCTGACTCCAGATCACAGTGGCCAGGTCTTTGACTATGCTGGCGAGCCCATCGCGCCTTGACGGCCCCATAGAGAAAGACGGCCCTCCGGTTCTCGGAAGGCCGCCTTGTAAACGCGCCGGGGCAAGGGGAGGTAGAAAACCCGGCGCGAAGCTGTGGCGAAGGCGGGTTTAGAGCGCTGGGCGGCTGCGATAGTCTCCGCCGCCAACGGCTGTTTTCACCTTTTCCGCTTCTTCGCGGGCTTCATTGACGATCCGGTCGATGTCGAGGCCGTCATCAGTGTTGGCCAAAGATGTTTCATCTTCCTTCGCCCAGTCTGTGGCGCGGCGGCGGGGGATCACACCGGTCTTGTTGGCAACAGGCAGGCTGTCTTCAGAGCGACGGTCGACATAGTCGGTCTTTTCGGTCGGTGGTCCGACAACAATGTCGACAGGTGCGATGGGCGCGACCGGTTCAGCGACGGGCTGGCGAGCCTGTTGGCCAAGTGGGCGGTTGTAGAACAGCTCCCAATACTTGGCGCAGATTTCGCGGCGCCCTTCCAATGTCCGCAGATGCTTGATCTCGCGGCCTTTGGTCAGTTTCACGCCCTCGATCTTCAGGCGCTCACGGCCCTGCACGTATTGGAGGAAACCATTATAGCGGCGCGCGGCAGACTGGTTCATTTCGAACTGAAGCTCGCCGACACCTTCAGATAAACCATCAGACCCATCCGACAGGGAGTTGCGGTGCTTATAGGTCATGAACGGCCAATCGAATTTGGAGAACTCGATGCGGGAATTGCTCTCGATCTCAAGGTTTTCGTTCAGGGAGTAGCCGGTGAAGGTGAAGCCGTCCGTCTTGGGCTGGATGTCGATCACAGACATGCGCGAGGCATCATCGCCTCGCTCGGACTGTAGCCAGGTGCCTTCCATATAGTGTTTGCCGAGAATGATCCGGCGCACAGAGGTGAAGCGGAACAGGGCCGGGAAAATCGCTTCGGTCATGGTGACCCAGAAGACCACCAAAACGGCCACCGCGCCGGCGCCAGCACCAGCCAGCTTGGCAGCATCACCACCAGCAGCCACGGTCACCGTGTCGGCCAGCGGCGGGCCGAGCACGGCGAGCGCGCCAAGTATTATGGCCGCAGACACGGAATTAGAGACAAGTCGAAATCGAGCATAAGGATTCATGGCAGTCACACCTGGGAGTATTTGAATTAAGGGCGGCAGCGCTTCTTGCGCTATTGTTCTGACGCCTTTTATCCTTTTTGTTAACCAAACATCAACTATTAGAGGGTTAACAAAAAGCCGGTTTTTATTAACCTTTTGCTAGGACTTGGCCTGACTGTATTGTGCGCCGTTCTGGCCCAACTTCCGACCATGACAGCCTTGCGCCGGCCTCCTATAATTGCCAGTGAGCAAAATCGGGAGACACCGCGATGGATGGTCTGGCGGTAGAAACGGGCGACGCACCCCTTCTGGACGGTTTGCAGACGCTTCTGCGCGATGCGGTGTCGGCCGCAGACAGGTTCCAGACGGTGGCCGTGGCGACGGTCGCGGCAAACCTGATCGTAGACGGTAAACCCGATCGCGGCGCCCTTCTTCGCCATCAGCATATGGCGCACGGGCTGGCCTGGGTGTGCACGTACGTTGAAACCTTGCGTGAGACCTGCGCCTGGGCGGAACGGTTGGCGCAAAAGGGTGAGTTCGGCGCGGTCGAAGCCTTGCTCGCGCAGGTCCTGTTTTCAGACTATCTGGCCCAGCTCTCCACCGGCATTGCAATGAACCAGGGCGAGATGATCCGCCCGGTCGAGCTTGGCGCGCAGGCGGCCGGCGCCGACCTGGCCGCGACGCCAGCCGTGAAGGCGCTGGTTGAGCGCGGCAAGACGCCGGATGTCATGGCCGCGGCGGCGGCGCATCTGCCCGACAGTCTTACACGGGCCACCGTTGAGAATACGTGTCTAGATGCCACCATGGATATGGTGCGCGACCAGTTCCGGAAGTTCGCCAGTGACAAGGTCGCACCCCATGCCCACGGCTGGCATTTGGCCAATGACTACATCCCGATGGAGGTCGTTGAGGAGATGGGCGAACTCGGTGTGTTCGGCCTCACCATACCCGAAGCCTATGGCGGTTCCGGCATGGGTAAGATCGCCATGTGCGTGGTGTCGGAAGAGCTATCGCGCGGCTATATCGGTGTGGGGTCTCTGGGAACCCGCTCTGAAATTGCCGCCGAGCTGATCCTGATCGGTGGTACGGATGACCAGAAAGCCAAATGGCTCCCCGCCATCGCCAGCGCTGAAATCTTGCCAACCGCAGTCTTCACGGAGCCGAACACCGGGTCTGATCTCGGCGCGCTGCGAACGCGTGCAGTAAAGGACGGCGACGCCTATTCCATCACGGGCAACAAGACCTGGATCACCCATCCCGTTCGCGCTGATCTGATGACCCTGCTGGCGCGCACCGACCTGGAAACGACGAATTTTTCCGGCCTGTCCATGTTTCTCGCCGAAAAGCCGCGCGGGGACGATGACGCCCCCTTCCCGGCAGACGGCATGACGGGCGGCGAGATCGAGGTACTCGGCTATCGCGGGATGAAAGAGTATGAAATCGCGTTTGACGGTTTCATGGTCAGCGCCGACAGCCTTCTTGGTGGCGAGGAAGGTCTCGGCTTCAGGCATTTGATGGCCACGTTCGAAAGCGCCCGCGTCCAGACCGCCGCTCGCGCGGTTGGCGTTGCCCAGAACGCCTTCGAGCTCGGGCTGCAATATGCCCTCGACCGGGTCCAGTTCAGCCAGCCGATCTTCGCCTTTCCGCGAGTGGCCAACAAGCTCGTCATGATGGCGGCTGAACTGGTTGGTGTGCGCCAGCTCACCTATTTCTCTGCACGCCAGAAAGACAGTGGCAAACGCTGTGACCTGGAAGCTGGTATGGCGAAATTGCTCGGCGCCAGGGTGGCCTGGGCGGCGGCCGACAATGCGTTGCAGATCCATGGCGGCAATGGATTTGCCCTGGAGTATCCGATCAGCCGTGTGCTGCAGGATGCCCGCATCCTCAACATTTTCGAAGGCGCGGGTGAAGTCCAGGCCATGGTCATCGCGCGGCGCCTGCTGGAGGGCCGAGCCTAGACTTCGACCATCACGCTGAACGGCACATCAGGCAACTCGTCGAACACGTGTTCGAAGATATCCAGTGTCACGCGGGTCAGCATTGCGCCATCTGCGGGCAAAGAAAGCAGGATGTAATCTTCATCATCGATTGGGTCATTCGACGCGTAAGCTTCGGTCAACAGTTGGCGGGCGATGGCGATGCGGTCTGGCGACATGCCTCCGAACGGCAAGTTCATCGTGATCGTATCGATGTCGGAATCGGCGCCGTCCCAGGCAAACTGCACGACATTCCCGCCGGCGCTTTCGATGGTCACAAAGGATCCCGGAACCGCCGTGGCAATATAAGTGTTGATCTCAGACAATAGCCCGTCTTTGACCGCAGACCCGGCCTGTCGTTGTGGGGCCTGAGCCGGGGCCGTGATGGTCTTGGTGGACTGGGCGAGGAAATCATTGACGAATTGGCCGAGGTGTTCGGCGTCACGTTTGAACGCAGCGCCGCGAATAAATTGGGCGTTGCATCGTGCCAGCGCTTTCAGGTCGTCAGGCAAGTCGTGCTCGCCCGGCATTTGGGCCTCATCCAGCAAGACCGGGATCACCCGCGCGCCCATGGACAGCGCGCTGGCCACTTCCAGGCGAACGAAATCTGCCGGATTGTCCAGGCGCCGCTGGCCGCTGTCATCAGTCGCACCGAGCCATTGCGGGCCCATCATCACCAGAACGACTTCAGACGACGCAATACGAGAGCGAATGGCCTCGACAAAATCCTGGCCCGGTTCAATTGCCACCAGGTCGAAGAAGACACGCAGGCCCTGGAAATTATAGTCAAAGAAATCGGCGAGCCGGCCCGCAAAGGCGGCGGAATCAGACCGACGATAGGAAATGAACACACCGCCTGCTATGTCGAAACTCCCGCGCTCTACGTTGCAATGACAAGACTAATGTGGACCGGCGCGGCAAGACAAGAACTATCGAAGGCTGACGCACGGTCCAATGATGAGCGAGTTGCTTAACCGCAAGTGTACTCAGTCACAGAGATTCTCAGCGCCGTCCAATCAGCCAGTAACTCAAAACGACTATGGAGTGGGCGGCGATCAGTAAGGGGGACGCGTGCGATGTTCAAAGAGTTGGCTTGGCTTGTTCCAACGGTATTTTTCATGTTCCTGGCGATAAACCCAGGGGTCGCCGTTCGGGCGCTGGAGTTTTTGATGCCGCCTCAGGCGCCCGCGATTACGGCTGAGTGGACGATGGACGAGGTGAAATCACGCCTGTTCAGCGATGAAGACACAACAGAACACTGCATTGCTGCGTCTGTTCGATCGCAGAACCAATACTTTAGCCCCAAACTCCGCGATGCCCGCCTCGGAGAGCTGGCATGTGCGTGCATGATCGACTACGCCCGCGACATTGCCAAGGTTACAGCGATGGGCGACCGCCAGATGGAGAATTTGATGGTGGTGATGGCGAGCGACTATGACGTTGTCGAAGCGCTGAAAGCCGACAACGCTCATTTTTATAACGAGCTTTATCGCCAGGCCGCAAAAGGTGACCTCGACTGGGACGCGCATGAATTCAACACGATCATCACCACCGGTGATGCCACGCAGAAACGCGTCACACGTTTCCACCATGAGCAAGTGGATCACTACGATTCATGTCGGCAATTGGAGGCGCACAAGCAAATCCGCTTCCCCACCTATGACGCCACCAACAATACGTGGCCACTGTCCCACGCCTACGCCGTCGACCGGCTGACAGTTGATGAGGGTGTCGACCTGCGTGTTCTGGAAGATATAAGGGTTTCCGACGATCTGACGCCGGTGTGCCTTTCGGTGATCAAAGGCGCGATACCTGAGCGTATAGAGCTCGCCAACGCCCACTGGATGTCGCCGCAGGACTACTGCGAGCGCGCCTTCAGCAATCTCGTCTATTTCAGCCCGCGGGTTGAGGCGCGCCACAGGCCGCTTCAGGCCAAACTCTATTTGGCGCAGATGTACGTCTTCATGAATGGCAAGCACACCTCGCCGCGAGAGGCCAACTTCTACTTTTCCGAAGAGTTTTTCGCACAAGGCTTCGCGCCGTCCGACATTGTCGAACTGATGGACCACCCGTCCTACCCGGAAACCTTCGAGATTGTGATCAGACAGTCCTAGGCGAGGGGAGCAAACAATATTCGGCTTCGGTCGAGACGCGTTCTCTGAGGCGGTAGGTTATGGTGCGCAGACCTACACCGGTTTGAAACTGGACCTGGACAATCTTCCAACTTTTCCCTGAGTGCGCCGACATAAAAAACCCTCAAAATAGAGTTGCTCGACGGGGTCTAGCTCCGCCAGCGCAGGGTGCGTGCTTCCACCGGGTTGTCATAGTCTCCGCCATGGGTGCGCCAGTGGGCCCAGGCGCGTTTGCTGGTGCGGTACCATTTGGCCTGGGTGTCGACATCATCCAGCCACAGCATATTGGTCTGGAATTCCATGCCTTCGGTCTGCAGCGCAACAATATCGCCGTCTTGTTGAAGGAATTTTCGCCCGGCGGCGCGCAAAAGTGGCAGGGCGGCGGATAGTAGCGGTGTGCCCTCAAACCAGGTCATCTGCACCACCTGGGTTTCCTTCGGCCCGATCGGCGTCATGCAGCTGAGCGAGACCAGTTGCGCCTTGTCATTGCTGACGCGCTCCCACCGAAAGCCCGGCATCAGGAACACGATTTCAGAGGTCACCTCGTCGCCATAGACCATTTTGTAGAAGAAGGATGATGAGGTCGGCTTGTGCTTCGACATGGTCCAGCCAAAGGGCGACGGCTCGAACGCCTTTTCCTTGATCTTGTAGCCAGCCGAGGGCGGGCGCCACCACCACTGGCTGTGCACATAAGGCACATGGCCCGGATCGATCAGTCCGGTGACAGCGTCGTCCATATGGGCTTGAAAATCGCGGCGCACGATGAATTTCGGATTACCGGGCAAGTCGCCGAAATCCGGCGGCGGCAAGGCCGGGGCGTCGTTGCTTTGGGCGTCATGGGCGACATAGATGAAAATGCCGCCATTGGCTTCGTGGACACGGTAAGAGCGCACGCCGAATTTCGATGGTTCATAGGGTTCATCCCCGGTCAGCGACGGGATGTGCTTGCACACGCCATCGGCGCCGAACCGCCAGCCATGATAGGGGCACTCAATGGTGGGTTCGCCATCGGTGTTGACCTGCCGGCCCTGACTGAGCGCCACCAGTCGGTGCGGGCAGATATCACGGATCGCCATAACGTCGCCCGCCGCGGTACGCGCCAGCATGACAGGCTCGCCGAGAATCATGCGTCGGGTCTGGTGTCCGGGCTTTAGCTCATCGGACGTTGCGGCCAGATACCAGCCATCTGTCAGAAAGCCGTCTTCAGTGATGCCGCGTTGGGCAATCGGTTCGCCGGATGCGTCTGCCATATCGGGGCTGATACGCGCGCTAGCTCGCCTCGTCCAGTGCGATGGACTCATGGCCATGGGGCTCGGCCCGGCCGCGTGGATCGGGGTGGATCAACACATCTGCGGCTGGAAATTCCGACAGGATCGCCTTTTCCGCCGCCACCATGGCTTTGTGCGCTTCAACCAAGGTGAGATGGGGTGGCAATTCCGCGTGGAACTGAATGTGGATCGTCGGCCCGGACGCCCGCGTGCGAAGGGCGTGGATTTCCAGAATGCCACCGGCAGACAGGGCCAGTTCCGTTATGCGTGTGCGCGACGCGTCGTCCAGTTCGCTGTCGAGCAACTGGTCCCAGCCGCCGCGGGCCACTTCAAACGCGCTCCAGCCCAGCCAGGCGGCAACGAGCAGCCCCACCAGCGGGTCGGCCCAGGCCACACCTGAAAATGCCGCAAGCGAAATGCCAATGATCACGGCCATATTGGCTGCCAGGTCTGAGGCATAATGGGCGCGGTCGCCTTTCGTTGCGACGCTGCCAGTTTGCGCAATGGCGCGGCTTTGGGCCCAGATCAGGGCGAGGGTCAACACGATGGAAACGCCCATCACGACCAGGGCCAGCGCGCTTTCGGCAATCGGTTTCGGGTCGGTCAACCGGTCGATGGCTTCAACGGCCACCAGCGTCGCGGAAATGCCCACCAACATGGCCTGCACCATGGCTGCCATCGCTTCGGCCTTGCCGTGGCCAAACCGGTGCTCCTCATCCGGTGGCATGGCGGCATAGCCAACCGCCAGCAGGGTAAACAGAGACGCGGCACCATCCAGCGAACTGTCAGCCAGCGAGGACAGCATCGCCACGCTGCCCGATGCCAGCCACGCCCAAAGCTTCAGCCCGATCAGAACCACCGCTGTGGCGACAGACAGCCGCGCCACGCGCTTTGTGATGGTTGAGGCCGTTTGGGTATCAAGAGCGCCGGGTTGTCCGGCAAGGCTGGCGTCATGAGCCATGGTGAAGCGTCCGCAAACAAGGTGTGATGGGATGGATATGGGGCGCTTGGCAGAAAATCAAATAACTCTTTCAAATCAACGCACTAAATGAGATTGAAACGGATTTGCAATCGCACAGGCACACGCGGCCCGCCACCCTTTCGATTTGACGTGCAGCGAGGCCGACCCTAGCAACAGCTACATCCAGCAGGAGCCCTTTAGATGACTGCCCGCACGCCGAAACAGTTCTTCAAACCGCTGGCCGCTGGCGCGCCGGACCCTATCCGCGAGCTGCCGGTCACGCTGGAGCGGATGATCCACTTTGTCCCGCCCCATCTGGAGAAGGTGCGTGCCAAGGTGCCTGCCATGGCGCAGACGGCCGATGTCATCCTGGGCAATCTCGAAGACGCCATCCCGGCTGATGCCAAGGACGCCGCCCGCGCCGGCATGGTTGAGATGGCAGGCATGGTCGATTGGCAGGCCAGCGGCTCGGGCCTGTGGACCCGGGTGAACCCGCTCAACTCGCCCTGGTTCCTTGATGACATGATGACCCTGGTGGAAAAGGCCGGCCACCAGCTCGACGTGATCATGGTGCCCAAGGTCGAGGGCCCGTTCGACATCCACTATGTCGACCAATTGCTCGCCCAACTCGAAGCCAGGGCCGGGCTCACCCGCCCGATCCTGCTCCACGCCATTCTTGAAACCGCCGAAGGCGTTGCCCGTGTTGAGGAGATCGCGCTGGCCAGCCCGCGCATGCAGGGCATTTCCCTCGGCCCGGCAGACCTGGCTGCCAGCCGCAAGATGAAGACCACCCGCGTTGGCGGCGGGCATCCGCAGTACCGCGTCATCGAAGACGCCCACGGCGACGGCGCCCCACGACTCAGCGCCCAGCAAGACCCCTGGCATTACACGCTCGCCCGCATGGTGGACGCGTGCTGTATGGCCGGGATCAAGCCGTTCTATGGCCCCTTCGGCGACATTGCAGACACCGAGGCCTGCGAACAGCAATTCCGCAATGCCTTCCTGCTCGGCTGTGTCGGCACCTGGAGCCTGCATCCCAAACAGATTGACATCGCCAAGCGCGTGTTCAGCCCGGACCCGGAGGAGGTGAAGATGGCCCGCCGCATTCTTGAGGCGCTGCCGGGCGGGCGCGGCGTCGCCATGCTGGACGGCAAGATGCAGGATGACGCGACCTGGAAGCAGGCCAAGGTGATCGCTGACCTGGCTGATCTGGTGGCGACGAAGGACCCGGAGCTTGCGGAGGCGTATAATGGGTGATTGGCCGCTCAAGAAACGACTCAAGATAGCCGTTTTACTGGTATTGGCGTCGACAGTCGGCATGATTGTGCTCTGGGCAACGGGGGCATTGGATGCGATGAGCGCAGCCGACCATGGCTGATCTCATTATCAAAGCGTCAGACGTCACCGAGCCGGAGGTGATCGCGCTGCTCACCGAGCATCACCAGAATATGCGCGCCATTTCCCCGCCGGATGCGTGTTTTGCCCTGGATTTGGACGGGCTTCGAACGCCGAGCATTCACATGTTGGCGGCTTGGAAGGGGGAGGCCCTCGCGGGCATCGGCGCGCTGAAAATCTATGACGCGGACCTGGCCGAGGTGAAATCCATGCGCACCAGCGCTGCCGCGCGCCGCACCGGTGCGGGCCGCGCCATTCTCGACGCGCTGATCGAGCTGGCAAAGGAAAAAGGCCTCACCCGCCTCGCCCTGGAAACCGGCACCACGGACGCCTTCGCCCCCTCAAGAACTCTCTACGGAAGCCTCGGCTTCACCCCCTGCGGCCCCTTCGCCGACTATGCAGAGCACCCGCACAGCTTGTTTATGGAGCGGGGGGTTTAGGTAGGTTTGGGTGCAAAAGCTACCGTAAGAAATCGATCCAAATGCCCATCCTGTGAGGTGGGCGGGTGCATTTTTCAGTAGATTTTTCAAACGACTTTTTGTGGGCTGAATGGTGGCCGTTTTCTTCAATTTCGCTCTAAATATCTGATATTTGTACGTATTCAGGTCAATAGTGGTGCCCCCGGCCCGACTCGAACGGGCACTCCCGAAGGAAACGGATTTTGAATCCGTCGCGTCTACCGGTTCCGCCACGGGGGCACTGCGCCGTTTCATTGCCTCAAGCCCGTCGAAGCGTCAATTCACTTGGCGTCAAGACACGCCTGCCATAAGGCGTCGCCATGGACGCTGCTGCACACATTCCGCCCCGCACCCTGTTGCAATCCATCGAGGCGATGGCCGACGAGGCCACGCCCGAAGGCTTCAGCCTCCGCCAGATCATGGACCGGTTGGATGAGCGTGCCTTTGGCGCGATGCTGTTTGTCCTCGCCCTGCCCTGCTGCGTGCCATTTCTCTATCTGGTGCCGCAGATCGTTTCTCTGCCGATGATGGCGCTGGCCCTGCAAATGGCGATCGGCCGCGAGGAGCCCTGGCTGCCCGCAAAGCTCGCCGACCGGATAATCGACAAGGCCGGGCTGACCAGCACCGCGCGCGGTGGCCGCAAATGGTTCGGCTGGGTGGAGGCGCTGGCGCGTCCACGGCTCACCTTCCTTACCGGAAAAGGCCCGGAACGCGTGATCGGCGCAATCCTGTGCCTGTTCTGCGCCTCTATCCTGGTTCCTCTGCCAATGACGAATACCGTGCCTGGCTTTGCGGTGGCGCTGGCGAGTTTCGGCCTGATCCAACGCGATGGACTTTTGGTCATTGTCGGTATGATCCTGGGCAGCCTTTGGATTGGCGCACTTGTCTATGGCCTCACCTTCGGCCTTGATTTCGCAGCAGACTTGATCGGCGCCCTGCGTCCACCCGCCACACAATAGATTTTGCCCCATTGTCGCCACGCGTCTGCGGCGTCATGAAAATCCCATGCAACGTGTTGCACCCCTTCTGACTGATTGGCGATGGCCGCTGCTGGCCATCCTGGCATCTGCCTCGATGCTGGCAGCGGCCCATGGGTTCGAGCGGTTTGCTTTTCTTTACCCATGCCCGCTGTGCCTGCGCCAGAGGGAGGTCTATTGGGCGATCATAGCAATGACACTTGTCGGCCTGGGCCTTTGGCGAGTGCGGCCGACACCGCGCTTCCTGCCCGCACTGAATGTTCTGGTCGGGCTGGTCTTCCTTACGGGTGCGGGCGTAGCTGCCTATCATATGGGTGTGGAATACGGTGTCCTGCCGCCGCCAGCAGGTTGCGAGGCACCCACCGCCCTTGAGGCCGCTCGCGCCGCAGTGGACGGCACCGGCGGTGACCTGGACCGCCGCATGGCAACTGCATCTTGCACCGAAGTGCCCTGGTCGATGCTGGGTCTGTCTATGGCGGGATGGAATGTGCTGGTCTCACTGGGCCTCGCCGGGCTGAGCTTTTTTGCGGCTCAGTCGACCAAACCGGTCAGCCCAGTGTCGGCAGAACCGGCCACGCCGTAACAACCCACGCAAATACAAGCGATGACACCGCCCCTGCGGTTGCCAGCGCGCGCAGGCCTTCATACCAGGCCGGCAAGGCCCGGCGGCTGAGCATGTCCCACAGCCACTGCAACGCCAGGGCGGCAGCCATGAACAAGAAAAGCCAGGGAAACAACCCGCCCAGCACGGCGATGAGGATGACCACCCATCCGACAAGTGAGCCCAGAACCGACAGGCTAAGCGCGCCCCAGCGTGGGGGCTCGAAGCTGGCGCTGTCAATTTCAACACCCCAGCGCGCACCGCCGAGGAAACTGAGGATGACAGCGGCATAGGCCAGCAGTGCCAGTTCGGCGCCTGCCTGGCGCGCCGGGTCGCCAGCAAACACCCAGATGGCCAGGGCGGCGGCAAAAAACGGCATCAAGCCAGCCATGGTGATGGCAAGCGGTGCCGGCGGGATTGCAAAAGCTGTGGGTCTGAACATCAACTCTACTTTCCAAATTCCACGGGCCGATTGCGACGGATGGAGGACAGCACACGGCAATTCCAAAGCCACACTGGCCGACGGCAGGGCGGAACCGGCCTGTTTCGCCACATTTTCGCCCGGCTGCCATGGTCTTCGCTCGCGCCGAAATACGCGAAACAAGTAAATCTGCCGTGAAAGGTGTGATGCGATGAAGAAGTTGTTGCTCGCCACGGTTGCCGCCAGTGCAATCGCTCTTAGCGCGATGGCGCAGGATGCTGACCCGGATACATCGAAAGAAGATGCCAAAGCTGCCGAAACAGCTGAAGCCATGCTCGGAGAAGCTGAAGCGCTTCTGGACGAGGCTGACGAGGCCAATGACGTTGCCGAATCTGCATCGGATGTCGCTGATGAATCCGCTGACATTTCCGAAGACGCTGCGGAAATCGTCGAGGAGCTGCCAGCAGCTGCCACAGACGACTCCATTGAAATGATGGAAGAGGCGGTCACCGGCACCACAGATCGCGCAGATGGCATCATCGGCTTCAAGTCTGAGGACGAAACCGTCGCGGCCCCTGCGGCAGAGATGTCCACAGTCGCGAATGCATCCGGCCGCACCGTCCGTTACATGACGGCGGACGAATGGGCTGACCTGCAAGCCAACGGCACGGTTGCAACAACGCGCACAGTGACTACCACCACGTCAGCGCCTGTTTCCATGAACATCCGCGCAGCTTTCCAGGCCATGGACTCCGATGCTGACGGCGCCGTATCCAAACGCGAATGGGCCAGCTGGCAGGGCCGGTCCACCGATTACGCGCCAGAATTTGACGGCTATGACAGCGATGATGACGGCGCCTTGAGCCTGACCGAGTACAACGACACAGTGTCGTAATCGCAATCGCCAAACGTGAACGAAAGGCCGGCGAATGCGCCGGCCTTTTTGTTTGCAGCAGCGGCCGCCTTGGTCTCGCCCCAGAACGGCGTCAAACAACTATTCATGTTGCGATTTGGCATCATCCTTACCAGCCTGGTCATGTCATCCGCCCTTACGGTGAGGGCGGTCTCGGCAGCTGCGGATGACGATCCTCCGCTTCCCGTTTGCGCAGCGACCATATTTGACAGCGCGCCGTTCACGGTTTGCACGGCCGATCTCAACACTGGCGATCTTCGTCTGTTTCATCGCCATGGAGATGGCAGCCTGATTGGCCAGCCGAGCGCGATCGTCCCCGGCCAGGCAGATGAGATCGTGTTCGCCATGAATGCCGGCATGTTCCATCTCGATCGCCGCCCGGTGGGACATTATGTCGAAGCCGGTGTTGAAACCGCCCGCCTCATCCGCGGAGATGGACCGGGCAATTTCCAGCTACTGCCAAATGGTGTGTTCTGGATCGTTGACGGCGAAATGGGCGTTATGGAAACAGAAGCTTTCGCCGAGGTGGAGATGGAGGTGGACTACGCCACCCAATCTGGCCCCATGCTGGTCATCGACGGCGAACTTCACCCCGCATTCCGCATGCAAAGCGACAGTTTGCACATCCGAAATGGCGTCGGCGTGAGTCAAGACGGCCAACGCGCAGTGTTCGCCATCAGCGACGCTCCGGTGAACTTCCACACCTTCGCACGCCTGTTTCGCGACGAATTAGAGCTCGACAATGCCCTGTTTCTGGACGGCAAAGTCTCTCTGCTCTACGCGCCGGAACTGGGCCGAAGCGATATCGGCTTGTCGGTTGGGCCCATGGCAGCGTTTGTGCGGCCTGTGGGCGACTAGTCGTCGTCTGGCCCGTCCTGGATGTCGCGGATCACATCATCGGCTTCATCGGCGAGATCATTCAGCGCTTCGCCACCCTCTTCCGCCGCAAATCCCATGATCGCATCCATCCGCGCACCCGCTGCTTCGAACGAGCCTTCGGTGAACCGGAACAACATCATGATCAGGAAGAACAAGGTCATGAACAGCGTGACCAGGCCGTGGACAATTTTCATCATGTGGCACCCATTTGCATTGTCTTGAGACAGAGTTAACACACCTCAAGCCCATCCTCCCAAACGGAATCCTGACATTGCGATGAAACTCTATGGCCTGAAAACCTGCGACACCTGCAAAAAAGCCCTCAGAGCGCTCGAATCCGCCGGAAAACCGGTCGAATTCATCGATATTCGCGTAGAAGCGGATTTGGCCGTCCTGGCGCCCCTCTGGCTGGAGGCGGCAGGTGACAAGCTGCTCAACAAGGCGTCGACCACCTGGCGCACACTGTCAGAGGGCGAGAAAGCTCGTGCAGAGACAGATCCTGCAGGCCTTCTGATCGCCAATCCAACGCTCATCAAGCGGCCAGTCATCGTGATCGAAGACGGGGTGCTAGTCGGCTGGAAAAAAGACGTCCAGGACGCCTTGCTCTAGTCTTGCTCCGACACCCAGCGCCTCCCACCAGTTTCTCCTTCAACGGCAACGGCCCAATCCACATTGAATCCCGGTGGCCTTCGCTGAATCAGGCTTGAGCTTGAAAGCCTCATGCGGTTCAGGCTCTATGGGCTGAGATTTGGGGACAAGATATGAACACGCACACTCTTACCTGCGTTATCGGCGCTGCAGCGCTTCTGGTGGCGTCGTGTGGCGAGCCAGCCACCACACCGGACGCAACAGACGACGACACACCGACGCTAAGCGACGCGCAGCTGTTGTTGCCGGAAACCCTGACCGCCGCCGATCTTTATGACCTGCTGGAGGCCCAGGCCGGTGAGCTGAAAATGGAGAATTGGAACGGCGAAAGCGTGGCGTATCAAGCGCCCCAGCGGCCAAATTCAGACGCCGAAATTGAAGCGGCACAATCTGGCGCGTTCGCCCGCGCGGAAGGGGCCTGTACGCCCGCTGGAATGACAGCGCTGCCGCGCTGGGATTGCGTATTGCGGGTCAATGGCTTCGACAAGTACGCGCCAGGCGAGATACCCGAAGACGAAGGCGGCGAATGGGCCGAAATTCACCGCTTTGCGATCCGCTATGGCGCGCCGGGAGAGCCCGAACTGGTGATTGATCCCGAACTGGTTGACGTCATGTTTGCGGGATAAGGGCTTCCCAAAGTCGCCGCGGCTAACATACCACCAAATGAGAGCAGCCTTTGAACCTGATCCCGGTGGCCCCTGCAGGGTGTGAGCGATCCCCAACCGGCGTAGGAGCGGAAAACATGGTGACCCACCTGTTTCGAAGACCAATGCCCGAAGCCCGCCTCGCTAAAGCCACAACGGAGCAGGCGGTTTGAACCTCAACACACTGCGCACAGCTGCCGGTTTCCTCGGAACGCTCATAGAGCGCCATACGCCGTTGAAACTGAGCAAAGACAAACCGGAAAGCGTGTTCAACTACCTCGCACTGTCCGATCGACTGGCCACGTCAGGACAGCCGACGCGCGCGCAGTTTGAGCAGATCCAAAAGGGCGGGTTCCAGACGGTCATCAACCTGTTGCCGCGAGAGCATGAAAACGCGCTTCCCGGTCAGGACGCTCTCGTTGAGGCGCTCGGCTTTGAGTACATCTACATCCCGGTGAACTTCAAAAATCCGCTGGAAACCGATTTCGACGCCTTTTGCGAGGCCATGGAAAAGACCCAGTCCGGCAAGGTGTGGGTCCATTGCGCCGCCAATATGCGCGTGTCCGCTTTTATCTACCGCTACCGCGTTGAAAGACGCGGCGAGGATGAACCCGCCAGCCGCGCAGACATGGAAAAAATCTGGACGCCCTATGGCGTTTGGAAGTCCTTCGTCTGGCGTGACGCCTCTGCTGACTAGAACAGGGCCTTTCCAAATCGATCCTGCCGGATTAACGTCTTCACATCCGAGGGGCGCCGGTTGGCCGGCTGAGATCGCAACCCAATTGCGAGCACCCTTTGAACCTGATCCGGGTCGCGCCGGCGTAGGAACGGAACTCTCGCGCTAAACGCCCCGGTCTTCACCCTTTGGAGACCACCATGAACAAGCACACCCCCCAAGCCGAATTCACCACGCCTGAAGTCACAACCGGGCCGCTGCCTGCCTCGCGCAAGGTGTATACCGCGCCGAAGGCCGACCCGTCCCTGGCCGTGCCGCGCCGCGAGATTGATCTGCACCCAAGCGCCAATGAGCCGCCCGTGCCGGTGTATGACACGTCTGGCCCCTACACCGACCCAAACGTTGAGATCGACGTGGAAAAAGGCCTGCCCCGCCCACGCACGGGCTGGGTGCTGGAGCGAGGCGGCGTGGAGGAATATGCTGGCCGCGACGTGAAACCCGAAGACAATGGCGGCGCCACCGGAAAGTATCTCGCCCGCGAATTCCCCGTCAAAAACGCCCCTTTGCGCGGAATTGGCGACAATCCGATTACACAATACGAATTTGCCAAGGCCGGCATCATCACCAAGGAGATGATCTACGTCGCCGAGCGCGAAAACATCGGCCGCCAGGAACAGCTGGCCCGCGCCGAGATTGCCATCGAACACGGCGAGAGCTTTGGCGCCGAGATTCCGCCCTTCATTACCCCCGAATTCGTGCGCGATGAGATTGCCCGCGGCCGCGCCATCATCCCGGCCAACATCAACCACCCGGAGATCGAGCCACAGATCATCGGTCGTAACTTCCTGGTGAAGATCAACGCCAATATCGGCAATTCCGCCGTCACATCCAGCGTCGAAGAAGAAGTCGACAAGATGGTCTGGGCCACCCGCTGGGGCGCGGACAATGTCATGGACCTGTCGACCGGGCGCAACATTCACAACACCCGCGAATGGATCATCCGCAACTCGCCCGTTCCCATTGGCACCGTGCCGATCTATCAGGCGCTTGAAAAGGTTGATGGGGTGGCTGAAGACCTGACCTGGGAGGTCTATCGCGACAC
>JBCCAA010000082.1:0-9970 GCA_039815055.1 Pseudomonadota bacterium
TGATCGAACTTGTCGACCTTTTTCTCCCCAAACAACATCCGTTGTTCGAGGCGGCGGCGAAGCGCAGCGTAGTAGGCCTCCAGAAAGGCGAGGTCGCTTTCGCCCGGCGCCATCTGCCAGTTGATCTTTTCGCGGATGCGTCGCGCAACATCGGCGCGGACATCCGCTTCAGATTCCCGAAGGACATCTTCCAACACATGCAACTCGTGGATGCCGTAGGCGTCCACCTGCTGCGGTTTGAAGGCGAAGCTGCGTTTGGCGTCCTCGCTAACCGACTTTGAAATATCAGCCTTTAGTTTGTCCTTCGGTGCATGGATCACCCATGTCCCGGCAATCAGGTCCCCCACCCGAAGTTTGTCTTTGTTGAACAGCGGGAAGAACATGAACACCCCGGCCCACAACAGGCCGAAGATGCCCATCGCCGCGCCCAATCCGTCACCGCCGACGAACAGGAACGACAACGGCAAGCCGACTTCGATTTCCCGCATGAAATTGCGCGCTAATACAGCATCGGCCTTCAGCGCGCCGCCGTCGCGCGATGCCACGCGCAAGCCGCAAACACGCTTGCCGGGCGTTGCCGCTTTTCGGCCCATCTCAAAAAACACGAAATAAAAATTTCGGAAGACAAACACGAATACGCCCATGAAGGCCTGGCCGAAGGCCTGGCCCTCCAGACCCATCGCTGACGTGGCGAATGACACCGATAGCAGCACCGCAATCACGACCGACCATTGCAATAGAAAATCGATGGTGAAAGCTGCTGCGCGCTCTGCAAACGTGCCGATCTTCAGGTGAAGCGCGGCACCTTCCGGTGTGATGAGGTCGCGAACATATTTGCTGCGCACTCGCTCAAACTGAAGCCTCAATCGCCTTTGCTGGGCCGCTTTGACCGCCGCCGGGTTGGGCGGCGGCGTCGGGCCCGGCGCGGCAGCGTCGCTCATGCTCGCGCCTCCAGATCTTCAGACAGTTGCGCGCGCCGTGGTAGATAGAAGTATGTACCCCAGAGCAGCGCCGTGCCCCCGGCCACACAGTACCGGATCACATCGGAATTGATCAGCTGGCGGCCAAAGCCCTCTAACAGCGCAGCAGCAAACAACATCACCACACAGCCCGCCGCCATCGTCGCCGCCCGCCGTCCGCTTTCACGGGCCGATGCCAAGCGCGACAGCTTTCCGGGAAACGCCACAGCGCGGCCGATCACAAAGCCTGCAGCGCCCGCCAGCACAATGGCGAACAGTTCAGTCACACCATGGATCATAAGCCAGCCGATCACCTCATACCCCAGGCCGCGGTCGGTAAACACCGCCACAAACGCGCCGAGAATGACGCCATTATACATCAGCAAGAGTGCGGTCGGGAGGCCAAACGCGAAACCGAGGGCAAAGGCAAACAGCGCAATTTGGCTGTTGTGAGAAAATAGCTCAACCGCAAAAACGCCAAGCATTTCCGTGCCGCTGATATTTTCGGAATATAGCGTCGAGCGCAGGTGCTCTGTGGTGGCGTTGGGATTACGGCTGCCTATGATGTCGGCGTTGAAAGCCCAGAACCAGTCCATGTCGATCATGCAAAGCGTGAAAGCGAGCGCGGCGGCGCCGAACAGGCACAGCGCAGACAGAAGCGTCGACCAGGCCGCACTGCGCACCGCTTTTGGCCAGTCACGCCGGAAAAACAGAGTCATCCGCTCAAGAAAGGTCGTGCGCGGCCCATAGACGAAGAAATACGCCCGCGAACACAGCCCCTCGAGATAGGCGACGACATTCTGGTCCAGAGAGATCGAGCGTGCCACGGACAGCGATGAGATGGCCTGACGATAAAGCCGCGGCAGGGCCATCATTTCATCATCCGACAGCCCGCGCACGGACCCGCCTTCGGCCTTCTTCAACAGTGTTTCGAGCAGGGTCCAGTCCGCCTCGCGCTCTTCGCGGAACCTGTAGGATTTCAGGAGGTCGGTCATATCATCTCCCTGCGTTTGATTTCGAGGTAGCGTGAAACCAGGTCAGGGCCGAACCGATCCGGACTGGCTTCGATCACTTGCACCCCCAAGCGGGCCAGTTTCAGGAAGACTGTTTCGCGTTCCTGCAACAAGTTATCGGCGATCACGGTCCGGGCCACATCCGCCGGCTCAAGCGGAGCGGTGTGGGCAATATCGAGCAAGGCGCGGTCTTCAAAACTGGCAAACACCACCAGATGGCGGTCGGTCAGGCGGCGGACATTTTCCAGCATCAGTTCCGCTGAGATCGTATCGACAAAATCGGTGAACAGGATGATCAGGCTTCGCCGGTCTAATCGGGCGCCGAGTTCTGAAAGCGCCAGGGTGTAATTGGCCTCAGCATCTGAATAGTCGAGACGGGAGGCAACGTCCTGCAGGCGCGTGTAAGACCGCGTGCCCATCAGCTGGCCCGTCGCCAGGCCAGGCCGGGCGTCAAAACTGTAGAACAGGGTCTTATCGCCAGCGCGAAGCGAGACGAAAGCCAACAAGAGCGCGGCATTGATCGCCCGGTCGATCTTGGGAACGCCGCCCAGGGGTTCGCACATCAGCCGGCCCGTATCGAAGGCAAAAACGATATTGTGGTTACGCTCAGTGCGAAATTCTTTGGCCAGCAGGTTGCGATGGCGCGCAGAGTGTTTCCAGTCGATGGCACGGCGGTCCATGCCGGCTGAAAATTCTCGCAAAGCGTCGAATTCCGACCCGTCACCACGGTCCAGTTGCATCTTTATCCCAAAATCAGCATCGCGGCTGAAGATGCGGATCGCCTCATCCTTAACCCAACGCACATTCGGCACGATCGGAACGATGATCTCAAACTCGCGCCGCACCCGTTTCTGGATCAGCCCAAGCGGTCCCTGCCAACGCGCCCATAACAGGCCAATCTTGCCCTCGCCGCGCCGTTTAGGGGTCAGCGTAAAGCCGGTTGTGTGGCTGCGGTCTGACCACCCCTTAAGCCGCGCCATCGGCAAGGGCTCAAACCGCTGGTTCACTTCCACGCGCAGATCGACCCGGCGCGGCAGCGGCCCGTGGGAAAAGCCAACCTTGACCCAAAGCGGGTCCTCATCCTGAATGTAGGTGACGCTCGGAGCATCAATGTCATGGGTAAAGCGACGTAGCCGCGCACCCAGCGCGCTATCGGTCAGCATCAGCGCGCCAACAACAGCCACCCATCCCAGCCCCACACCCCAAAGATCGGGTGCTAAAACGGCAACGGTGAGAAGCACCGGCACACCGGTGAGCATCAGAAAAATGGCGCGAAGCGTTGGCGAGATCACCGCGGCGCCGCCGTTTGCTCAATCAGCGTGCCCAGCGTCTCATCGGCCGTGCGGCCTTCGATTTCAGCGGCGGGTGACAGCAGGACCCGGTGGCGCAGCGCCGGCAAGGCCAGCGCCTTCACATCATCGGGGATCACAAAGTCACGGCCATCCAATGCAGCACGCGCACGCGACGCCGCCGCCAGCGCCGCAGCGGCACGCGGACTTGCCCCCGTTTCAAGAGAGGGCGTTTCCCGGGTCGCGCGGATAAGGTCCACGATGTAGCCGATGATGTCGTCATTGATCAGGGTCTGGGAAATCGCCTCAACGGCCTGGTCCAGTTCATCGGCAGACACTGCCGATTCCACGCCGAGTTTCTCAGCCGTGGCCATGCCGGTGCGCCGACCATGCCCCGAAACTATCAACACTTCTTCTTCGCGAGATGGATACGCCAGCACATGTTTGAACAAGAACCGGTCGAGCTGGGCTTCCGGGAGCGGATAGGTGCCCTGCTGCTCGATCGGGTTCTGGGTGGCAATCACCATAAACCTGTCATTCAGGCGATAGGGATCACCATCAATGGTAACCTTGCGCTCCTGCATGGCTTCCAACAGTGCGGCCTGGGTCTTTGGCGGGGTACGGTTGATTTCATCAGCAAGCAGAATATCGGTGAAGATCGGCCCCTTGGTGAGCGCGAATTCATTGGTCTGGAAGTTGAAAATATTGGTGCCCAACACATCGCCCGGCATCAGGTCCGGCGTGAACTGAATACGACCAAACTGCAGGCTGATCGCTTTGGAAAAGCTCTGCGCCAGCAGGGTTTTAGCGGTTCCCGGCGGGCCTTCCAGCAAGATGTGGCCGGACGAAAACAACGCCACCAGCATCAGGTTCACGGTCTCATCCTGGCCAACAATCGCTTTGCCGACCTGATCCCGGATGCGACCCGCGATGGCGTTGATTTCATTGATGTCCATGGGTGATCTCCTTGTGCCACGCCCAAAGGCGGCGGGCCTTGTTCATCAGGTCATCGCGCGATGCGGCGGGACCGTGCATATCTTTTTCCAGGGTGGTGAAACTCGCTTGTTCTTTCGGGGTCATCCGATCGAACATTTCGGCCAGTTCAGGCTCAGTGAGATTGCGCGGCGCACCCACAGCGCGGGCAGCCGCCCTCCGGATGAAATTGAGATAGCCCGGTGCAAGATGGGTTTCCCGCCGCGCCATGGCGATCAGGCCGGCCGTATTGTCGGTCAACGCCTGTTTGCCGAGGGCGAGACTGCGCCCTTCCTGGGCGGGCGATCCAAAACGAACAGCCCCAGCCCAGCCAATCATCAAGAACGCCGCGAACCCAATCAATGTTGCGCCCAGGAACGGCCGGTCAAACATCATCTGGAGCAGGTTTTCCGAGCGCTCAAATCCATGGAGCGTTGCATCCAGAAGCACGGGCGCATCGGCGCCGTAATTGATATGGTCGACAAGGGCCAACGCCATGCGAGCGTTCTCGGCTTCTGACAAACCAAACGTGTTGAGCAAGTCTGGATCGGACAGGATGTAAACGTCGCGGTCTGGAAAGCGCGAGATCAAATCACCTGCAGACGTGCCGACCACGGTGATGAAACTATCAGCACGCAGCACTTGCATGTCGTCGCCAAGACTGGGTTTGAACTTGCCGAAATCGCCGGAAACGCCTGCCGGCGCGCGGATGCGCCAAACTTCGCCATCTGAGTCAAAGATCGAAACCAGTCTCGAAACGGTCTCTTCGGGCAGCAGATTGGAATCTCGGAACCAGCTCGGTCGTGTGACATCTGTATATCCATCCCATTTCGGCAGCACAATCAGAGCCGGGCCATACAGCCCGTTGTCCATGATTTCTTCCAGATCAGGCGTCATACCAAAGGGCGCAAGCGTTAGGACCCGCAGGGCCTCATAGTCCGTTTCCAGTCTTTGGCGCGAACGGGAAATCGTGACCGGCGTGCCACGCGCCTCCAACAGCCGATACAGCCCCTGATATCCAAGGGCCGAGGATGAATAAGGATGCAGGCCGGCGCGGTCGCGGTTCTGGAGTTCAGGTGACCAGGCGGTCAGGATGATGAGGATCAAGAACGCCAAGCCCGACAGCCCAACGATCAGGCCGACTACCCAGCCGACAAAGGGGTTTTCCGACGCGCCGCTGCCGCTGGCCATCACCACGCCTCCCCGAATGCGAAATCTTCATAGGACTGGCGCGCCGTGCTCCAGCCGCCATGATCCACGGGCTGACCGCCGAAGAAACTGCGCTCGACCACGCCGATAATGGGCGATAGCGCCGCGCGCACCTTGTCTGGCAGATCTTTCAGCCCGCCAATTTCCCTCGCCGTAAGGGAGCGCGGCACACTGCCGGACTTGCGGGTCTGGATGTCCTCGATGGAGCGGAACAACAGCAAGTGCACCGCCTCCGCAAAACGGCCCTCGCGCGCCAGGGCATCGGCTTCCTCCAACAAGGATCGGGCTGCCGAAGCATCGGGGCGGAAATCCTCGACCTCGCTGTCGATCACTTCGTCCTTGTCCTTTTTGCGGAAATCAAACCGGGCATTGATCGCTTCGCCAAACAGGAACCAGAGCAGCCATCCGACCAGGCCGATGATAATCACCCAAAACAACCAGCGGAACAGCGGCCCGAGCATGTAAAGAAAATCTGCAAACGCCTCAGCGAATCGGTTGCTGCGCGGCGGTTCAAACGGTTCGGGCTCGGCCTCGGGGCGTTCAAGCTGCAAGTCTGTATCAGCCAGATACGCTTCGTGAAGCTCTTCAAATGTTGCGGGCTCAACAGGCTCAACCTCCTGCGCCGCACCTTCAGGGGTCAGGCATGCAAGCGCCAGCCCGAACAGGGCTGCGAACAGTGCGCCACGCCATTGGATCCATCCCACCTGGCGGATCTCCCCTTCTCTTCCCGGCAATGGATGACTATTTCAGAGCCGGGTTGCTGCGTCCATGGGTCATCTGCGCGGCCAAGTGTGCCGAGAATGAGACGGTGGAAAGATCATGCAGATTTCACAGAAATACGCTGAGGTAAAAGCGGAAATTGACAGTGTGGTGGCCGGTGAGACTTATGTTCCAGCGCGCTATGCCAGCGCGGCATGCCTTTTGTCGCTGGCGTTTCGGCCAAGGTTTTTCTGGACCGGGTTTTACGTGGTCGATCCCCTGAAACCCGAAGAACTTGTGGTTGGGCCCTATCAGGGCACACTCGGGTGCCTGCGTATCCCTTTTGGCAAGGGCGTCTGCGGCGCGGCGGCGGAGCGGCTAGAGACCGTACTCGTTCCGGATGTAGATGCGTTTCCTGGCCATATTGCCTGCGACAGCCGAACCAACTCAGAAATCGTCGTGCCCGTATTCGATGCCAGCGGCGCTTTGGCGGCGGTTCTGGATGTCGATAGTGAGGAACCCGATGCCTTCACAGCAGACGATCAGGCCGGGTTGGAAGCGATCTGCGCCAGCTTGTTACGCCTTTAAGGCAGCTACGCGTCAGAACGCTCACCATGGAGCCAGAGCGGGCACGTCACGATCAGTTCCTGGCAGAGCAGTCCTGCGTCCCTATGCCGACTCATATCCTTGTAATCGGGATGGTTCAGGGTCGCGATGAAGGCCTGGCGCGTTGGAAACGTGTTCACCAACACTCCATCCCAATCACCGCCACCGATAAAATAGCGCTCGACAGTTGCCAGCAGCGTGGTCGTTCCGCCAACCTCAGCGGCTGCGGCTGTAAACGCTTCGGAGTAGCGCAGATAGGCTGTCTCGCCGCTGCACGCTTCGCCATGTTCGGGGTCGCCCGGCGCATAGTCCGCTTTCACTTTGAATTTCAGAAGATTGACCTGACTCACCGGCCCGTCATGGGGGTCATCGCGGAACGCGCGGAATTGACCTGCAGTGGGTTGGAATGCTGGCATGGTCGGCCCTCCCTGTTGTCAGGCAGGTTGGCCTGAGTTCGATTGGGGGTCAAAGGCGCGTTGGCCTATTTCTTCGGCACCAGCCAGGGGCAGGTGGAGAAACCGCCAACATCATCTTCCGCGTGGCGATAGATATTGTAGTCGATGTTGAAGCCATCAAAATACCGACAAACCAGGGCGTCATACTTCGCGTCCCCCTGGCCTGGAATATTCAACGGCTCACCGCGCGCGATCTCGGTGCGCCAGATGCGAACGGACTGCTTGGAAAACAGCAAGTACGCTTCAGCTGCGCCGAGCAGCAAAACGATAAATATGATAAGCCCTCTCATGCCGGAAGCTCTAGCACGCCAGAGTTAACAGAGGGCTGATATTATTGGTGAAATCAGTCTGCCTCAGCCTTCAGGTGACGATCCAGGAATGCCATTCGGGTTCGCATAAGATGGATGCCCAGCGCTTCGCCGCGCACGCCGTGGCGCTGGCCGGGATAGGTCATCAGGTCGAACACCCTGCCCTGCTCCTGCAGCGCGGCCATCAGGCGCGTCGTGTTGTCGAAGGTGACATTGTCATCGGCCATGCCGTGGATCAGCAACAGCGGATTCATCTCCCCCTCAAACCGGTCGAGATGGTAGAAGACTGAACCGCGCTCATAGCCTTCGGGGTTATCCTGGGGCGTGTCCATGTAGCGCTCGGTGTAGAACGTATCATACAGGCTCCAATCGGTGACCGGCGCGCCACTGACGGCGGCGGCGAACGTGCCTGGCTCGGCCTGCAGCATGGTCATCAGGGTCATATAGCCACCATAGGACCAGCCCTGGATGCCGATGCGGTCAGCGTCCACAAAGGGCTGGCTTTTCAGCCACTCAACGCCGAGCAACTGATCGCGCACTTCCGGGATGCCCATCTGGCGGTAGATCACATCCTCAAACGCCTTGCCGCGATTGGCGGTGCCGCGATTGTCCAGCCGGAAGACGATATAGCCCTGGCGGGTGTAGAACTGGTCGTCCCAGCGTTCCCAGTCCCGGTCCACAGTCTGTACGCCCGGCCCGCCATAGACATTGACGAGCACGGGATAGGTTTTCGCGGGGTCGAAGTTCGGCGGTTTCTGGATGGAATAGTAGAGCGTCTGGCCGTCTTCCGCCGTAAGTGTGCCGTAGTGAGGGACGGTGTGCTCGCCCAGATAGGGGAAATACGGGTGGGTCTCATCGAGAGCGTTCTCCTCGATCCAGGCGATCAGCTCCATCAGCTCCGGACAATGCACCTCGGCCCGCGCGGACATGGGCGTGAGATCGATACAATTGCTGTTCGGCAGCGCGGCGGCGCCGAGCTCTTCGATTTCTTCTTCCGTCAGCGGCTGGGTGATGCGGTAAAGCCCGGTCTGGGGCGGCTGGTCCGGGCTGGAAGACGTGCCGACAAAGCTCTTCCCGTCCGGCGCCATGGTGATCGACCAAGAGGACCCGAGCGGTGTGATGCGGGTGGGTTCGGCTGTCCTTGACATGGTGAACGCCCCATCCTCGTCTCGGTTCATGAAACGAACGTCTTTGTTGGGCAACGGCACAGTATAGAGATGGCGCTCAAGCGGTGTGTCCTTGTAGCCGGTGAAGAAAAGAGTGTCGGTATTGGCGGTGTCTCGTCCAACAATCGACTCAACAGGCCAATCTCCCGATGTGACCGCATAATTCACGTTCTCACCCAAAGGTCCGGTCGGCGTTCCGGGCGGATCTCGGTAGATATGACGAAAGCCGCTTTCCTCATGTGTGAAGATGGCCTGCCTCGCATCACCGCTTGGCGTGAATGAATAGTCGTTGTGAAGATTTATCCAATGCGGCTGGGTTTCGGGGCTATCGAGGCTACCGGCAGGACCATATTTGTAGAGTGTTGTTATGGAGCCATCAGGCCGGGTCACGGTTAAATCTCCCAGGAAGACAGCTGCTAAAGCCGTACCAAAAGTCTCGTATCGAGTTTGGTCCCGGTTGACCCTTGCAACACGAATTTGAGAATTGAGATCGCCGCCGGAACCCCATCCGACCCAGGCAAGATATTGGTCCTCAGGCTCACCCCAGTCCGGATGACGCCAAAAATACTCAGCGGTTCGTCCCGTCTCCATGTCCCGTACAAACAGGTCCACCACCGCATTCGGACGACCTGCCCTGGGATAGCGCTGTTCGATGACCGAGGTCTCTCCCGCGGCGATGTCGTAGCGCGGGATGATATCGACGGTGCTCTCGTCCACGCGGGTGTAGGCGATATAGCGGTCATCCGGGCTCCACCAATAGCCGGTGTAGCGGGACATCTCTTCCTGGGCGACGAATTCGGCCACACCATAGCGGATGGCGTTTTCCGGCTCGGCTTCGGGCGTCAGGCGTTGTTCTGCACCGGTTTCCAGATCAATCGCCCACAGCGCTTCATCGCGGATGAAGCTGACATAGCGCCCGCCGGGGCTGACCTTGGCATCGTATTCAAACGCGTCGGTGGCGGTGAGTTGGCGCGTTTGCGGCCCATCTTCGTCTAGCGTCACCAAATGCAAATCCCCGCCAATCGGCACCAGGATGGTATCGGCCGTGCCCCAATCATAGGAAACAATGCCGCGTCGGCCTGCAATGCGCTGGCGCTCACGCAGGGCTTTTTCTTCCTCTGAAAGCTCCACCTCTTCCGGCTCCAGCAGAGTGGAATCCACCAGCATGCTCTGCGCGCCGGTGGCCACGTCGAATTGCCAGAGATCAAACCGGCTGCCATCGTCTTCGCGCGCCTTCAGGAACGTCACGCGCTGGCCATCTGGCGAATACTTCACCGCGCGAGGGCTTGGTCCA